>CALWNS010000098.1 GCA_944382805.1 uncultured Gemmiger sp.
TGAGCGAACTGGACGCCGCCGGCTTCCAGGACGTCATGGCCGAGGCCCAGGCCCAGGTTGACGCCTTCCTGGCCGAGAACCCGGTGGACACCGCTTCCGCCGAGACCGCCGCTGAATAAGCGCTAGGCAACCCCCCCGCAGCCCGCAGGAAAACGGACGCCTGCCCGCTGCCTGACCCGCCCGCGCCGGCCCCCTGACCGCCGGCGCGCCGGGCCAAATACAAACCGCAAACCGCCGCTTTGCGCGGGCAGGATACGGCCGGGCGGCGCACCGCCCCCGTCCCCGCCCGCCAAGCGGCGGTTTTTTGTGGGGGAAAAATAAGGCCCGGCGCAAAAAGATGGCCTGCGTGTCCCCCTTGGTTTGTAGGGGAGGGATTTATCCCTCCCGCGAACGTACCGGCCGCCGCAACGCCCCGGGCCGATGACGAGCATCGGCCCCTACACCGTAAAATTTACGCCCGGCGCAAAAAGATGGCCGCCTGCGCCCCTTGCCTCCCTTGTCAAAGGGAGGTGGCACGGCCGCAGGCCGTGACGGAGGGATTGCGTAAAGGTTATATGCCGTTTATCAACGGCAGCTTGCCCAAACGCAATCCCCCAGTCTGCGGGCTGCCGCCCGCATCCAGCCCCCTTTGACAAGGGGGCCTATAAGGCCCACCGGCCCCCGAAAAACACACCCCAAAACCGTCCGTAAAAAAATCATAAAAATTTTTTCCCCAAGCCCCTTTACGCGGGCCGTACAACGCGCTATACTGTTCTGGCGCAAACGGAAAACGCCGCGCGCCGCGCGGCCCGAACGAACCCTTTTTACATCGATAAGGAGACCCCAATCATGGCTAAGATCATCGGCAAACCTTTGCCCAACATCCCCTGGCAGGACCCGCCCGCCACCCTGCGCACCCCGCTGTGGCGCTATGACGGCAACCCCATCATCGGCCGCGACGGCAACAAGCGTTCCAACAGCGTGTTCAACTCGGCCGTGGTGCCGTACAAGGACGGCTTTGCCGGCGTGTTCCGCTGCGACAGCCTTTCCATCAGCATGGATATCTTCGCCGGTTTCTCCAAGGACGGCATCCACTGGCAGATCGACGACGAGCCGATCCACCTGGTGGGCGACGACCCCGAGGTCACCAACCGCGAATACCGCTACGACCCCCGCGTGTGCGAGATCGACGGCAAATACTACGTCTCCTGGTGCAACGGCTACCACGGCCCCACCATCGGCCTGGCCTGGACCGAGGATTTCAAGACCTTCCACCAGCTGGAAAACGCCTTTTTGCCCTATAACCGCAACGGCGTTCTGTTCCCGCGCAAGATCCAGGGCCGCTACATGATGATGAGCCGCCCGTCCGATACCGGCCACACTCCGTTCGGTGATATTTTCGTTTCCCAGAGCGAGGATCTCATCTACTGGGGCCGCCACCGCTACATGATGGGCGCGGTCAAGGGCGACGAAAGCGCCTGGCAGAGCCTGAAGATCGGCCCCGGCCCCATCCCCATCGAAACCGACGAAGGCTGGCTGCTGATCTACCACGGCGTGATCATGACCTGCAACGGCTATGTTTACCGCATGGGCGCGGCCCTTTTGGACATTGACGAACCGTGGAAGGTCAAGGCCCGCGGCAAGGACTGCATCCTGGCCCCGCATATGCCCTACGAGTGCATGGGCGACGTGCCCAACGTCACCTTCCCCTGCGCGGCGCTGGCCGACGCCGCCACCGGCCGCATCGCCGTGTACTACGGCTGCGCCGACACCGTCACCGGCCTGGCCTTCACCACCGTGGACAAGGTGCTGGACTACATCAAGGCGAATTCGTTCTAAACGCCGCCGCGCTCCTTGCCTCCCTTGTCAAAGGGAGGTGGCACGGCCGCCGCGTTCCTTGCCTCCCTTGTCAAAGGGAGGTGGCACGGCCGCAGGCCGTGACGGAGGGGTTGCGCAGCCTCGAAATGCCGTTTAAGGAAATAAGGCAGCGTTTCTCTCTTGCCCATTGCCCGCGTTCGCGGGCGGTCATTAAGGAAACAACGCTGCGCGTTGCTAAACCGCATCGCGCTGACGCGCGATCTCGCAGCATAGCTGCTCAAGCGGTTTA
The DNA here is from genome assembly GCA_944382805.1 of uncultured Gemmiger sp. Classification (GTDB taxonomy): domain Bacteria; phylum Bacillota; class Clostridia; order Oscillospirales; family Ruminococcaceae; genus Gemmiger. Next base: position 2,087 of record CALWNS010000098.1, read on the forward strand.
CCCCCAGTCTGCGCCTTGCGGCGCAGCCAGCCCCCTTTGACAAGGGGGCCTATAACCTCACCGCCCGCCGCCTTACGGCGGCCCGCAATATACAAATAATGTTAAGGGGAAAGCCCGCGGCGCGGCCGCGGCAGAAAGGGAAACGTCATGGAATTTTTGGACAAGCGCATCCAGGTCATCTGCGATGAACTGCAGCGCCTGAGCGTCCGCCAGAAGGCGCCCATCACCGCCTGGCAGATCAAGCCCGGCAACTATCTCACGCCGGAACAGGCCGATGCGGCCCCCGCGCCGTACACCCTGTTTGACCACCAGGGCACCTACGACCTGCAAAAGTTCCTGGTCGGCGGCTACAACGGCCAGCCCTACGAGGCTGTGAACGACAAGATCGCCCACTGGTACGGCCCGGACCAGCACTACTGGTTCCGCACCGAGGTCACCGTGCCCCAGAGCTTTGCCGGCCGCACGCTCTACCTGCACCTGCAGACCCAGATCGACGAGTACGACGACGCCAAAAACCCGCAGTTCCTGGTATTTGTGGACGGCAAACCCACCCAGGGCGCCGATATGAACCACCGCGACATCCTGCTGGCCGAACAGGCCGAGCCGGGCCGCACCTACCGCCTGGACCTGCAGGCCTACACCGGCATCCTGCACGCCGAGCTGAGCCTGCTGGCCGATGTGCGCGAGATCGACCCCGAGATCGAGGGGCTGTTCTACGACCTGGCCGTGCCGCTGCGCGCCTTCGGCCGCCTGGACCCGGACGGCCAGCCCCGCCACAAGCTGGAGCGCGTGCTGAACGAGGCGGTCAACCTGCTGGACCTGCGCACCCCGTATGACGAAAGCTTCTACGAAACGCTGCGCGAAGCCCGCGCCTACCTGGCCAAGGCCCTGTACACCGACCTGGCCGGTCATGACGAGGTCATTGCCAGCTGCATCGGCCACACCCACATCGACGTGGCCTGGTGGTGGACCGTGGCCCAGACCGAGGAAAAGGCCTGCCGCAGCTTTGCCACCGTGCTGCACCTGATGGACCAGTACCCCAACTACAAGTTCATGTCCAGCCAGCCGCAGCTGTACGCCTTCCTGAAAGCGCGCTACCCCGACCTGTTCGAGCAGATCAAAGCCCGCGTGGCCGAAGGCCGCTGGGAGCCGGAGGGCGGTATGTGGGTCGAAGCCGACTGCAACCTGACCGCCGGCGAAAGCCTGGTGCGCCAGTTCATCTACGGCAAGCGCTTCTTTATGAAGGAGTTCGGCAAGGACAACCGCGTGCTGTGGCTGCCGGACGTGTTCGGCTATTCCGGCGCGTTGCCCCAGATCATGAAGCAGTGCGGCATCGACTACTTCATGACCACCAAGCTGGCCTGGAACCAGGTCAACAAGATCCCCTACGATACCTTTATGTGGCGCGGCATCGACGGCACCGAGATCCTGACCCACCTGGTCACCACCGTCGACCTGGGCCAGGACCCCACCAAGAACTTCTTTACCACCTACAACGGCCAGCTGCACCCCGATTCCATCATGGGCGGCTGGCAGCGCTACCAGCAAAAGGACATCAACAACGACATCCTGATCTCCTACGGCTACGGCGACGGCGGCGGCGGCCCCACCCGCGAAATGCTGGAAACCTCCAAGCGCATGGAAAAGGGCGTGCTGGGCATCCCCAAGGTGCGCCAGGTGTTCGCCCGCCAGTTCTTTGAGGAGCTGGACAAGCGCGTTTCCGGCAACCGCCGCCTGCCCACCTGGGAGGGCGAGCTGTACTTCGAGTACCACCGCGGCACCCTGACCAGCATGGCCCGCAACAAGCGTTCCAACCGCAAGAGCGAGCTGGGCATGATGGACCTGGAGCTGCTCAGCGTGCTGGCCGCGCCCCAGCTGGACTACCCGCAGCAGGAGATGGACGCGCTGTGGCGCGTGATCCTCATCAACCAGTTCCACGACATCCTGCCCGGGTCCTCCATCCACGAGGTGTACGAGGTCTGCAAGAAGGAATACGCCGCCGTGGCCCAGCAGCTGGCCGACCTGACCGCCGAGCGCCTGGAGGCCCTGACCCCGGCCGGCAACGGCGTGACCGTGTACAACACCACCGGCTTTGTGCGCGACGACGTGGTGGAGCTGGGCGACTGCCAGGCCCAGGCCCTGCAGGACGAGACCGGCCGCATCTACCCCGTGCAGCACACCGAAAAGGGCGCCGTTGCGTTCCTGACCGGCCTGCCCGCCAAGGGTATGCGCAGCTACAGCGCCGCCCAGACCGTGCAGACCAAGGCTTCGCCCTTTGCCCTTTCGCCGGACGGCCATGTGCTGGAGACCCCGTTCTACACCGTCCACTTTGACGAGCACGGCCAGATGGCCTCCCTGTTCGACAAGGAGAACCGCCGCGAGGTGTTCAAGGCCGGCCAGCCGGGCAACGCCCTGCGCGCCTTTGAGGATAAGCCCATCTACTACGATAACTGGGATATCGATGTGTTCTACACCGAAAAATCCTGGGACGTCACCGGCCTGTCCGCCTTTACCTGGACCGAGAACGGCCCCGTGCGCGCTACTTTGCACATCGAGCGCCCGTACAGCCATTCCACCATCAAGCAGGATATCCACTTCTACGCCGACAGCCGCCGCATCGACTTTGACACCACGGTCGACTGGCACGAGCACCAGCACCTGCTCAAGGTGTTCTTCCCGGCCAATGTGCACACCGACTACGCCACCTTTGACGTGCAGTTCGGCAACCTGACCCGCAAGACCTTCCAGAACACCAGCTGGGACCGCGCCCGCTTTGAAAGCTGCGGCCAGAAATGGTGCGATGTGTCCGAAGGCCACTACGGCGTGAGCGTGCTCAACGACTGCAAGTACGGCCATTCGGTCAAGGAGGGCTGCATCGGCCTGACGCTGATCAAGTCCGGCGTGGAGCCGAACCCGGTCACCGACCAGGAGATGCACTGGTTCACCTACTCGCTGTACCCGCACGCCGAAGGCTGGCAGCAGGCCGGCACCGTGCGCCAGGCGTATTTTGTCAACCAGAAAGCGCTGGTCGCCCAGGCCGGCGCCGCCGCGCCCGCCTGGGGCCTGGCCAGCGTCGATGCGCCCAACGTGGTGCTGGAGACGGTCAAGCAGGCCGAGGACGGCGACGGCGTGATCCTGCGCCTGTACGAGTGCGAAAACGCGCTGACCCCGGTCGCCCTGACCTGGAACCGCCCGTTCCACGAGGCCGAAGCCTGCAACTGCCTGGAGGAGTTCGCCGGCCCGGTGCAGACCACCGGCAGCGAGATCCGCTTTACCATGAAACCCTACGAGATCAAGACCATCCGCGTCCGCTGGTAACGGCGGGGGACAGGGGCCTTTCCGACAGCCCAAACCTGGGGGAAAGGCCCCTTTTTTATGAAACGCGCCCCTTTATAACAGGGGAAACAATACATTTATTCCGTTACGGAGGCAACTACCATGGACCTGCTGCCCAAACCCAAACAGCGCGCCCTGCAGCAGGGCGCATTCGTCCCCGGCATCCACACCCAGATCGTGCTTGCGCCCAACACCGCGCCCGGCGCGCGGCTGTACGGCGTTATGCTGCAAACCGCCCTGGCCGACTATGCCGGCCTGGAGCTGGATTTGAACCGCGGCGCGGCCCGCGCGGGGGATATCTCTCTGGCGCTGGACCCCGCCCTGCCCGCCGGGCGCTACCGCCTGGCGCTGGAACCGGCGGGCGCCGCGCTGACCGCCGGCGATGACGAGGCCCTGTGCAACGGCGTGCAGACCTTCTGCCAGCTTTTGCAGAACCACGGCGCGGTGCTGCCGGCCCAGACCATCGAGGACTGGCCCGACCTGGCCCACCGCGGCTATTACTTCGACTGTTCGCGCGGGCGCGTGCCCAAGCTTGCCTACCTCAAGCGGGTGGCCGACCGCCTGTGCCGCTACAAGGTCAACCAGTGGCAGCTCTACATCGAGCACACCTATCTCTTCCGCGACCTTTCGGAGGCCTGGCGCGACGATACCCCGCTGACCGCGCAGGACATCCTGGAGCTGGACGAATACTGCGCCGCGCGCCACATCGAGCTGGTGCCTTCGCTTTCCAGCTTCGGCCATATGTACAAGATCCTGTCCACCAAGACCCACTGCGACCTGTGCGAGCTGGAGGATTCGGAAAAGATCCCCTTCTCCTACACCTACGCCGGCGCGCACCACACCCTCAACGTCTCCGACCCGGAAAAGGCGCAGGCGTTCGTCATCGGCCTGATCGACGAATACCGCACCCTGTTCCGCTCCAACAAGTTCAACATCTGCGACGACGAGACCTTTGACCTGGGCAAGGGCCGCAGCAAGGCCCAGGCGGAGGAGCTGGGCGAGCGCGCTTTGTATGTGCGCCACGTCAAGGCCCTGTGCGAGCACATCGTGGCCGGCGGCGGCGTGCCGATGTTCTGGGGCGACATCATGTACCGCTTCCCCGAAAGCTGCAAGGAGCTGCCCCCGCAGACTATCTGCCTGAACTGGGGCTACCTGCCCGACCAGCGCGAGGACGAGATCCGCGCCATTGCCCAGAGCGGCATCACCCAGTACGCCTGCCCCGGCTGCTGCACCTGGAACCGCTGGATGCCGCTGATGGACTATTCCTACCGCAACAACCGCACCATGTGCCACCACGCGCACAAATACGGCGCGGCCGGCCTGCTGAACACCGACTGGGGCGACTACGCCCATGTCAACGACCCGCGCCTGAGCGTGCCGGGCGTGCTGTACGGCGCGGCCTTTGCCTGGAACGCCGAGCCCGTCCCGTTCGAGGAGATCAACGAGGCCATCGCCCGCCTGGAATGGAACGATGCTTCCGGCACGCTGGTGAACGCCATGGCCAAGCTGGCCGACCACCACGAGATCTTTGACTGGCCGCACGCCGTCAACTGGATCGAAAGCACCGACGCGCGCCGCGCCGAGATCCTGGCCGATGTGGACTTTGCCAAGATCCCCGCCGCCAACGCCGCGGTGGCCGCCGCCCGCGATGAGATCCTGGCCGCGGGCCGCAGCCTGCCGGCGGGCCGGCGGGACATCGTGCAGCTGCTGTGCGTGGTGGCCGAAGGCATCCGGCTGTGGAACGACGTGGGCGCCTACCTGGCCAAAGGCCAGGCCCCCGGCGCGGGCGAAGGCCCGGCGCTGGCCGCCAAGCTTGAACACTGGTTCTACCGCTACCGCCTGGAATGGGACAAGACCAGCCGCGTTTCGGCCACGCCCAACCTGATCCGCCTGATGAACGCCTGGGGCGACGCTTTGCGCGGCCGCGCCTACGGCGCCGTGCAGGCCGAAGGCATCCGCTGAACCGCCAGAAAGGAAAACTATGCATCCTTACCAAGACCCCGCCCTGGGGGTGGAGCAGCGGGTCCAGGACCTGCTGGCCCGCATGACCCTGCGGGAAAAGATCGCCCAGACCGACCAGTATTTCTCCGGCGATTTTACCACCCAGGACGAAAACGGCCGCGTCACGGCCGTGGATATGGACCGCCTGGCCGCCATCCTGCAGGGGTACAGCGTGGGCAGCGTGCAGCTGCGCGGCATGACCGCCGCCCAGGCCAACGCGGTGCAGCGCTACGCGGTGGAAAACACCCGCCTGGGCATCCCGTTTTTGTTCAGCGAGGAGGCGCTGCACGGCCTGTATACCGGCACGGCCACCAGCTTCCCGCAGCAGATCGGCCTGGCGGCCAGCTTTGACCCGGCGCTGGGCCGGGCCATGGGCCATGCCGTGGCCAGCGAGGCCCGCGCCGTGGGCCTGCACGAGACCTACAGCCCGGTGATGGACCTGATCCGCGACCCGCGCTACGGCCGCGGCGAGGAAAGCTACGGCGAGGACACCTGCCTGTGCGCCGCGTTTGCCCGGGAAACGGTGCGCGGCCTGCAGGGGGACGACCTGCGCGCGCCCGACGCCGTGGCCGCCGAGCCCAAGCACTATGTGGGCTACGGGATGCCGGTGGGCGGGCTGAACTGCGCGCCCACCGCCATGGGCCGGCACGAGGTGTTCAGCGACTGCCTGCCCGTGTTCGAAGCCGCGTTCAAGGACGCCGGCGCCTGCAACGCCATGTGCAGCTATAACGCCATCGACGGCGTGCCCGTCTCGATGGACCATGAGCTGCTCACCGATGTGCTGCGCGGGCAGTTCGGGATGCCGGGCTATGTGCGCGCCGATATGACCGCCGTCTCTCGCCTGTACGACTGGCACTTTGTGGCCGAGACCCCGCAGGAGGCCATCCGCCTGGGCCTTACGGCCGGCGTGGATATGGAACTGTACGACTTCCCGCACGAGGTCTGGCAGGACGGCATCGAGCAGCTGGTGCGCAGCGGCCGCCTGGCCGAAGGCGTGCTGGACGAAGCCTGCCGCCGCGTGCTGCGCATCAAGTTCCGCCTGGGCCTGTTCGAAACCCCCTATACCGACGAGACCCGCGCCGAAAAGATCCTGCGCTGCCCCGAACACCTGGCCCTGGCCAAGCAGATCGCGCGCGAATCCATCGTGCTGCTCAAAAACGAGGGCGGCCTGCTGCCGCTGGACAAAAACACCGGCCGCATCGCGGTCATCGGCCCCGGCGCGGCGCAGGCCATGCTGGGCGATTACGCCGAAGGCCGCGGCCGCACCGGCGCCGTCAGCATCCTGGACGGCGTGCGCGCGCTGGCCGCCCCGGGCTGCCGGGTGGACTATGCCCGCGGCTGCAACTTCCTGCGGCAGGAGCTTGTGCCCGTGCCGCCCGCCTGGCTGCGGGACGAACAGGGCCGCCCCGGCCTGACCGGCCGCTATTATAACGGCCCCGAGCCCAAGGGCACGCCGGTGCAGACCCGCAGCGACCGCAACGTCAACTTCAACTGGATCTTTGCGCTGCCCCACCCGGACCTGGACGCCAACTGCTTCAGCGTGGCGTGGGACGGCTGGCTCTGCCCGGACAAGGACTTTGACGGCTGCATCGGCCTTTCCACCCAGGACTCCATGCGGCTGTACATCGACGGCCGGCTGCTGATCGACGGCTGGGGGGCCGACAAGAACGCCGACCAGGCGCGGGACTTCCACTTTGAAGCCGGCCGCCGCTACGCCGTGCGCATCGAGTTCGTCAACGACGGGCGCGGCGCGCGGGTCATCTTTGGCTACAGCGAAACGCGCGAGGACATCGCCGCCGCCGCGGCCCTGGCCGCCGAGGCCGACGTGGCCGTGCTCTGCCTGGGCGATAACGAGGAGACCAGCGGCGAAAACTTCGACCGCACCAGCCTGGACCTGCCCGGCCGCCAGCTGGCGCTGGCCAAGGCGGTGTGGGCCACCGGCACGCCGGTGGTGCTGGTGCTGCAAAGCGGCCGCCCGGTATCCGCCGTGTGGGAAAACGAGCACCTGCCCGCCATTTTGCAGGCCTGGTTCCCCGGCGAGCAGGGCGGGCTGGCCGTGGCCGAAACGCTGTTCGGCCAAAACGCGCCGTCCGGCCGGCTGCCCATCACCTTCCCGCGCAGCGTGGGCCAGGTGCCCTGCCACTATACGCGGCGGCCCGGCGGCGGCAAAAAATATGTCGAAATGAACTGGGAGCCGCTGTGGCCGTTCGGCTACGGCCTGGCCTATACCACCTTCCGCTATGGCGAAGCGCGCCTTTCGGCCGCGGCCATCGCCCCCGGCGAAAGCGTGCAGCTCACCGCCAGCGTGACCAACACCGGCAAAACGGCCGGCGTGGCGGTGCCGCAGGTCTATGTGCGGGACGAGTTTTCCTCCACCGTCAAGCCGCGCCGCCAGCTGGCCGCCTTTACCCGCGTGGAGCTGGCCCCCGGCGAAACCAGGGAGTTCACCCTGACCGTCGGCCCGCGCGCGCTGCGCACGCTGGGGCCGGACTATGTCTGGCGCGTGGAGCCGGGCGCGTTCACGGTGGAGCTTGGCACGGACGCCGCGCACATCCTTTGCACCGCGGCGCTGACCGTGCGGGAATAAAGGCGTACAGGCAACAAATTTTATACAAAGGAGAGATCCGTTATGCTGTATCTGGGTGTAGACCTGGGCGGGACCAACATCAAGGTGGCGCTGGTGGACGCGCAGGGCAATATCCTGCAGGAGGCCAGCCGCCCCACCAACCTGCCGCGCCCGGCCGAGTCCGTGTGCGACGACATTGCCGAACTGTGCCGCCAGCTGGCGGCGGGCCGCAGCGACGTGGGCGGCATCGGCGTGGGCTGCCCCGGCACGGTGGACGACCGCAGCGGCCGGGTGCTGTATTCCAACAACCTGGCCTGGGCCGATTTTGCCATGAGCGATTACCTGCAGGCGGCCACCGGCCTGCCCGTGCGCCTGGCCAACGATGCCAACGCCGCCGCTTTGGGCGAAGCGCTGGCCGGCTGCGCCAAAGGCGCGGACAGCGCCGTGATCCTGACCCTGGGCACCGGCGTGGGCGGCGGCGTGGTGCTGGGCGGCAAGCTGCTGACCGGCTACACCGGCGCGGCGTCCGAACCGGGGCACATGGTCATCTGCGATACGCCGGACGCCCCGCTGTGTACCTGCGGGCGGCGCGGCGACCTGGAAAGCTACGCCAGCGCCACCGCGCTGATCCGCATGACGCGCGAGGCCATGCAGGAATACCCCGGCAGCACGCTGTGCCAGCTGGCCACCCCGGAAACGGTCGAAGGCCGCACCGTGTTCGATGCGCGCGACGCCGGCGACCCTGTGGCCCAGGCCGTCATCGACCGCTACATCCACCACCTGGCGGTGGGCGTGGCCAACCTGATCAACATCTTTTTCCCGGAGGTCATCGGCCTTTCGGGCGGCGTGGCCAACCAGGGCGAAGCGCTGCTGGCCCCGCTGCGCGCCGAAGTGGACCCCCTTGTGTTCGGCGCGGCGTATGCGGACAAAAAGACCCGCCTGGTCGCCTGCACGCTGGGCTACCGCGCCGGCGTGATCGGCGCCGCGCTGCTGGCCGCGCAGGACTAAACCGCCCTTTTTGCAAAACATCCGCGTAAAAAACCGCAAAAAAGGGATTGACAAGACGTGGTTTTATCAATTATAATAAATGTCTGCAAGGCTGCCCCCATGCACGGGTAAAGCCGGAAGCAAATTTCCAGGACAGACCCGTTTTGGGGTGACCGCATAGAATAAGGAGGGAATGCGAGATGAAACAGACTTTCCAGCCCAAAAAGCGTCAGCGCAGCCGCGTCCATGGCTTTTTGAAGCGCATGGCCAGCAAGAATGGCCGCAAGGTCATCGCCCGCCGCCGCGCCAAGGGCCGCAAGAGCCTGACCGTCTGATCGTAAGGGCGATTGCAAAACTAAAGCACGAAGGCCGCTGAACAGAACATTCAGCGGCCTTTTTTGCTAGGCAAAAGGTCGTTATGAAGTATCGCGTACTGAACAAAAACCGGGATTTTACCCGCATTTATGCCCGCGGCAAAAGCTACGTCCACCCAAACCTGGTGCTGTATGTGGCCAAAAACCGCCTGGGCGCGCCGCGCATCGGCCTGACCGCCACCAAAAAGGTGGGCGGGGCGGTGCAGCGCAACCGCGCGCGCCGCGTTCTGCGCGCAGCTTTGTCGGATTGCCTCTCGCCAAATTGCGGCGGATATGATATAATCTTAGTGGCGCGCGCCCGCACCCCCCACATCAAAAGCACCCAGGCCGCGCGCACGCTGGCCGCGCTGCTAAAAAAGGCCGGCCTGCCGGTCAAACCGCGCCCCGCGGCCCCGCCGGCCGAACCGGGCGGCCCGCAGCCATGATCGCGCGGGCGCTCGTGCGGGCCATCCGGCTGTACCAGCGGCGCATCAGCCCCCACCTGGGCCACCACTGCCGCTTTGTGCCCACCTGCAGCCAGTATGCCATCGAAGCGCTGCAGACCCACGGCGTGCTCAAGGGCGGGGTGCTGGCCGTTTGGCGTATCCTGCGCTGCAACCCGCTGGGGCGCTTCGGGTTCGACCCCGTGCCGCCCAAGGGGCGCTGGCGCAGCCCGGACCGCCGCCTGACGCGCGAAAAATAGGCGCGCTTGCTTTGCCTCCCATGTCTTTGCCCTGCGCGGCAAAGACCTACGATAAAAAATCTAATTGCCCCGGGCGCAGCCGGGGCGGAATGGAAGAACTATGGGTTTTCTTGCGTTTATCCTGGGGCCGCTGATGGCGCTGCTGTATCAGCTCATCCCCAACTATGCCGTCACCATGATCGTGTTCACCGTGCTGGTGCGCGTGTGCCTGCTGCCGCTGGCCATCAAGCAGCAAAAGTCCACGGCCAAGATGTCCGTGTTCCAGCCCGAGATCCAGCGCATCCAGGAAAAGTACAAAAACGACCGTGAAAAACAGAACGAAGAGCTGATGAAGCTGCAGCAGGAATACGGCTACAACCCCATGTCCGGCTGCCTGCCCATGCTGCTCAACTTCCTGGTGCTGTTCGGCATCATCGAAGTCGTGTACCGCCCGGCGCAGTACATCCTGGGCGTTTCGGTCGAGGCCATCGGCACCGCCTGCGAACAGCTGGGCATCGCCACCAACAACGCCACCATGATGCAGGGCCAGCTGATCAGCGCGGTGCAGGGCGGCGCGGCCCCCGCGGCCCTTACGGCCGAGCAGATCGCCGCCATGCAGAACTTTAACACCACTTTCTTCGGCATGGATATGCTGGGCACCGCCGGCTTCCACCTGACGCCGCTGCTGGTGTTCCCCATCCTGGCTTCGGCCACCATGATCCTGTCCTACGCCGGCACCAACAAGCTGTCCGGCATGGGCGGCCAGATGCAGGGCAGCATGGAGGTCATGATGTGGGTCATGAACCTGATGTTCATCTGGTTCTGCTTCTCCGCCCCCGTGGGCTTCTGCCTGTACTACACCGCCGGCAACATCTGCCAGATCGGCCAGAGCTTTTTGACCTATAAGATCTACAGCCCCGAAAAGTTCAAGGCGGAATACCAGGCCGAACTGGCCGCCAAAAAAGCCGCCAAGAAAGCCAGCGTCACCGTACAGGTGGAGGAAAACGGCGAACTGGTGGAAAAGACCGTCAGCCGCCACGAACTGAACAAGGCGCGCATAGCCCGCGCGCGCGAGCTGGACGCCGCCAAGTATGCCGGCGAGCGCACCACCCCGCTGACCCCCGCCGAAAAGGAAGCGCTGGCCGCCAGCGCGCCCAAAAAGCGCCGCTGGGGTAAAAAAGCTGAAGAAAACGCATAACGGTGCGTTATAAAGGAGGAAGTCACTATGCGTACGATCGAAATGACCGGCAAAACGGTGGAGGATGCGGTCGAAGCCGCCTGCCGTGCGCTGGGCGTGGACCGCGACGACCTGGGCGTCAGCTATGAAGTGCTGGAGTTCCCGGCCCGCCGCCTGTTCAAGAGCATCCCGGCCAAGGTCTGCGTGAAGGTGGAGGAGCCGGAAGCCCCGGCCGCCGCCCCCGCGCAGCCGGCCCCGGAGGGTAAAGAAGTCAAAGCGGAAGCCGCCCCCGCCGCCCCGGAAGCCCCGGCCGCCACCCCCGAAGCCGCCCCCGAAACGGCCCCCGAAGCCCCGGCGGCGCAGGCCCCCGCCGACATCGAGCTGGACATCGAGGCCGACCCGCAGCTGAAAGCTGCGGTCGAGTACCTGACCCCCATCTTTGAGCTGCTGGGCGCGCAGGGCGTGGCCTTTACCGCCCACAAGCAGGGCGAAGCCACCATCCTGCGGGTCAGCGGCGAGCACCTGGGCGGCCTGATCGGCCGCCGCGGCGAAACGATGGAAAGCCTTTCCTACCTGGCCAGCCTGGTCATCAACCGCATGGAAGGTCCTTACGTCAAGCTGGGCCTGGATGTGGGCGGCTACCGCGGCAAGCGCGAGGGCGACCTGTACGCCCTGGCCCGCCGCATTGCCGAGCGCGTGCAGCGCACCGGCTGCTGCTACGAGATGGAGCCGATGAACCCCTACGAGCGGCACATCATCCACACCGCCATTTCGGCCATCGAGGGCGTGCGCAGCGAAAGCAAGGGCGAAGGCAACGAGCGCCGCGTGGTGATCTATTCCACCGACCCCGACGCCAGCAACCTGCCCGACCGTGAAAGCGCCGGCCGCCGGCGCGGCCCCCG
>CALWNS010000099.1 GCA_944382805.1 uncultured Gemmiger sp.
ACGTTGCCGATCAGCGAGCCGAAGCCGCGGGCGCTGGACAGGGCCGAACGCTCGGCGTCATTGTTGGCCATGGCGCCCAGCAGCGAGCCCATGGGGATGTTGAACATGGTGTAGCAGCCTTCGTACAAAATCTTGCAGAAGAACAGCACGACCAGCATCGTGGTGCCCTGGAAGAAGGTGGGCACGGTCCAGAACGCGATGGCGGCCACGCAGAGCAAAGGCGCGATGCGCAGCAGCCAGGGGCGGAACTTGCCCTTGGGGTTGTGGTTCTTGGCGTACATCTTGTCCATCAGAATGCCCATCATCGGGTCGTTCACGGCGTCCCAGATGTTCCAGACGAGCAGCAGGGTGGCCAGGATGACGGTATCAACCTTCAATACGTTGGTGTAGTAGCGGGTGACCATCGCGCCCATCAGGGCAAAGGTCATGCAGCCGCCCAGGTCGCCGCACGCATAGCCGATCTGATGCTTGACGCTCAGCTCGTTTTTGGTCTTGGCGGAAACGGATTCAGCCATAGTTGCGATTCCTCCTTGTACACAACAGAACTTTTGCCGGGCGGCCGCGGCGGCCGCACCGGACGGTGCCAAAGCGGCGGCCCGGGCCCGCAGGCCGCTGCATCTTAGCTTCATTGTACGCTGCCGTTGCTGCAAAGTAAATTGCAAAAACCACATTATTGCTTGCATATCCGGCAAAATTGTGCTACAATCTATCTAAAACATACAAACGAGGGTGGTGGAATTTGTGAAAATAAGCCAAATCCGCAGCCTGACCGATACCCCGGCCAGCACGCCGATGGGCCAGGTGCGCGGCAGGCTGGACGCCCGGATGCGCGCGGACGGCCGCGACCCCGGCGCCGTGTACCAGGAGCTGGAGATGGACTCGCTCTGGGTGGACACCCACGACGACGTGAGCCGCGAGATCGACGAGGTCCAGCTGCACAGCCATACGTTTTACGAGATCCTGCACGTGCGCGGCGGCAACCTGCAATACTTGCTGGACACCCGCCGCTACCGCCTGCAGGCGGGCGATATCGTGTTCATCCCGCCCAACGCCAGCCACCGCCCGCTGTTTTTGGAAAAGCTGGCGGAGCCTTACACCCGCGACGTGCTGTGGGTCAGCCCGCTGCTTGCCGAAAAAGTCTCCCAAATGTTCCCCGCGCAGGACCTGCTGCCGGGGCGCGCGTTCGTGCTGCGCACCGCCGGCACCCCCTGGCAGGAGGCGCTGGGCGGGCTGTTCCGCAGCGGCGTGCAGGAAAGCTACGCCCGTGCGCCGGGCTGGCAGGCCGCCGTGTGCGGCAGCACCACCCAGCTGCTGGTGCAGCTCATGCGCGCGCACGCGGGCGGGCACAGCATCCAGCCCCAGGTCGAAAAGCAGGAGCTGCTGGACCGCCTGGTGCTGTACATCGAAAACAACCTGGCCGAAAAGATCACCCTGGCCGACACGGCCCGCCGCTTCCTGGTCAGCGAAAGCAGCATCAACCAGCTGTTCCGCAAGCGGATGAAGGTCAGCTTTTACCGCTTTGTCACCCAGCGGCGGCTCATCGCGGCCAAGATCCTGCTGCAGGAGGGCCAGCCCGCCGAGCAGATCAGCGCCCGCGTGGGCTTTGGCGATTATTCCTCGTTTTACCGCGCGTTCAAGCGCGAATACGGCATCTCCCCGGCCGAATACCGCAAATTGCAGGAATAGCCCTTGGCACGCCGGCGGGAACGTGGTACAATGCATAACGGCGCAGCCCGCCAAACGTAAAAACCCCGACACCAAGGAGGCCCCATGCCCATCCGTATGATCTGCAGCGACCTGGACGGGACGCTGATCCCCTACGGCCAAAACGACGTCAGCGCCGAAGCCATCGGCCAGATCCGCGCATTGCAGGCGCGCGGCATCCTGTTCTGCCCGGCCAGCGGCCGCCAGTATACCAGTTTGCGCCGCCTGTTCGCCCACGTGGCCGACCGGTGCGTGTTCTTGTGCGAAAACGGCGGCGTCGTGTACAAGGACGGCCGCGTGCTGGCCAAAACGCCGATGCCCCGCCCCCTGGCCGAAGCCATCGCCCGCGACCTGTGGGCGGGCAGCGAGGGCCGCGGCGAGGTGATGCTCTCGGGCGAAAACACCAGCTACCTGATGGAGCGCGGCCTGGGGATGCTGCACCGCATCCGGGAGATCGGCAACCGCTATGTCTGCATCCGGGACCCGGCCGAAGTGCCGGAGGATATCGTCAAGGTCAGCGTCTATCTGCCGGACGGCGCGCATAACTATGTCGAGCGGTTCGTGCCCCGCTGGCGGCAGGCCAACGCCGCCGTGGCCGGCCCGTACTGGATCGATACCACGCTGGCCAACAAGGGCCTGGGGGTCAAAAACATCTGCGCGGCGCTGGGCATCCGCCCGGCGGACGTGCTGGCTTTTGGCGATAATTACAACGATGTGGCCATGCTGGACACGGTCGGCCGCCCCTGCATCATGGACAGCGCGGCCGCCGAGCTGCGCGCGCGCTACCCGTTCCACGCCGCCCGGCCGGAGGATGTGCTGCGCGAGCTGCTGGCCGCGCCCGGAACCTGTGCTAAAATCCACAAAAACGCGCCCGGCGGCAGCCCGGTTTCCTGTTGACGCTGCCGGGAAAACATGGTATGATAATGCCAAGGTATTACAGCAGCAAGGGCGCGCCCCTTGCGGTACGGGAGGTCACCTACAGATGAAAGAGTTCACCTATACCATCCGCGAAGCCGTTGGCATCCACGCCCGCCCGGCCGGGCTGCTCGTCAAGGAAGTCAAAAAGCACGCCAGCACCGTGACCATCGTCAAGGGCGACAAATCGGTCAACGCGCTCAAGCTGATGGCCCTGATGGGCATGGGCATCAAGTGCGGCGATACCGTCACCGTGCGTGTGGAGGGCGAGGACGAAGAGGCCGCCGCCCCCGCGCTGGAGGCGTTTTTCAGCGAACATCTGTAAGCAGGAACGCTGCCGCCAGGCAGCCCGGCGGCCAGCGATCCCGCTGGCCGTTTTTGTTTGCAAGCAAGAGGGGGGAACAGCCGATGATCACCATCCAGGGCAAGGGCGTTTCGGCCGGCGTGGGCGTTGGCCCGCTGTACTTTTACCACCGGCACGACAGCGTGGTGCCGCGCTATACCGTTACCGATACCGACGCCGAATGGCACCGCTTTAAGGGCGCGCAGACCGGCGCGGTCGAACAGCTGGGTGAACTGGCCGAAAAAGCCCGCGCCGAGACCGGCGACGAGGGCGCCCAGCTGTTTGAGGCGCACCAGATGATGGTGGAGGACCTGGACTACGAGGAGGCCATCGAACAGCGCATCTCGGGCCAGCACCTTAACGCCGAGGCCGCCATTGCCGATGCCGGCGAGCAGTTCGCCGCCATGTTCGAGGCGATGAACGACCCTTATATGCAGGCCCGCGCCGCCGATGTGCGGGACGTTTCCCGCCGGATGCTGGACATCCTGGCCGGCACCCGGCCCGACACCTTTGACCCGGAAGGCCCGGTGGTGCTGGCGGCCGAAGACCTGGCCCCGTCCGAGACCATCCAGATGGACAAATCCAAGATCCTGGGCTTTATCACGGCGGGCGGCTCCGGTTCCAGCCACACGGCCATTTTGGCGCGCACGCTGGGCATCCCGGCCATCGTGGGCGCGGGCAGCGCGCTCAAGCCGGAGTATGCGGGGCGCGAAGTCATCCTGGACGGCGCGACCGGCAACATCGTGATCGACCCGGACGATATGACCCGCGACCGCCTGCTGAAAAAGCGGGAGGAACAGCAGCGCCTGCAGCGGCTGCTGCAAACGCTCAAGGGCCAGCCCAACACCACAAAGGACGGCCGCTCCATCCGCATCTACTGCAACATCGCCAGCCCGGAGGACGTCCACGCCGTGCAGGTCAACGACGGCGGCGGCGTGGGGCTGTTCCGCAGCGAGTTCCTGTACCTGTACAGCGCCGACTACCCCACCGAGGAACAGCAGTTCGAAGCGTATAAGCAGGTGCTTTCGGACATGGAGGGCAAGGAGGTCATCATCCGCACGATGGACATCGGCGCGGACAAACAGATCGACTACTTCCGCCTGCCGGAAGAGAAAAACCCCGCCCTGGGGATGCGCGCGCTGCGCATCTGCCTGACCCGGCCGGAACTGTTCCGCACCCAGCTGCGCGCGCTGTACCGCGCTTCGGCCTTCGGCCGGCTGGGCATCATGTTCCCCATGGTCGCCAGCGTGTGGGAGGTGCGCGAGGCCAAGCGCCTGTGCGAGGAGGTCAAGCGCGAGCTGAAGGAGGAGGGCGTGCCCTACGGCGAGCAGGTCGAACTGGGCATCATGATCGAAACGCCGGCCGCCGTCCTGCTCAGCGACCGCCTGGCCAAGGAGGTCGATTTCTTCAGCATCGGCACCAACGACCTGACCCAGTACACGCTGGCCTGCGACCGCCAGAACAACAACATGGGCCGCTTTTACGACCCCCACCACCCGGCCGTGCTGCGCATGATCCGCCTTACGGCCGAAAACGCGCACAAAGACGGCATCTGGGGGGGCATCTGCGGCGAACTGGCCGCCGACCTTACCCTGACCGAGACGTTTTTGGCCATGGGCATCGATGAGCTTTCGGTCGCCCCGCGCGCCGTGCTGCCGCTGCGCAACGCCGTGCGCATGACCGACACCCGCCAGAGCGGCCCGCGCATCCTGGCCGCGCTGGAAAGCGAATACGACACCGTGTGACCCAAGCCGGAGGTGGCCGCTATGGAAATAAAGATCAAACGCATCTGGGCCGCGCCGGAAACCGCCGCCGGCAGCCGCTACGCCCTGCGCCTGTGGGGCCGCGTGGCGGGCATCGTGGCGCTGGCCGTTCTGCTGCCCCTGGGCGGCACGCTGCTCACCATGGCCATGGGCTGGCCGCGGGAACCGATCCTGCTGGCTTTGTGCCTGGGCACGGCGGCGCTTGCCGCCTGGCTGGCGGTGGGCGCCGGCCGCAGCGCCCTGCGCGCCGCCACCGTCTTTCTGCTGACCGAAAGCGACCGCCTGTTTGTGGTGGACGCGCGGGAGCTTTGCCCCGGCGGGCGCGGCGCGCTTTCCAACCTGGCCGCGGCCGCGCAGGTGCAGGAATTCCTGCGCCGGCTGGCCGCCAAGCCCTTTGTGCCCTATGGCGCGTGGGAGGTGCTGCGGGTCGATTCCGTGCGTGAAAACCGCACCCACTATGCGCTGCGCTGCGAACTGCGCCGCGCCGGCGGGCAGGGGCGGGCGGTGCGCCAGACCCGCCTGCTGGCGCGCGGCCTGCCGGACCAGGACCTGCTGCTGCGCGAGCTGGAACGCCGCCAAAGCTGGCAAACCACGCTGGAACCGCGCGAAAACCGCGGCCCGCTGTACATTGCGCTCAGCGGCGCGGCGCTGGCCGCGTGCGCCGCGCTGTGCGCGGCCAGCCACCCCGCCGTGGGCCGCCTGCCGCAGCAGATCTACTTCCCCTGCCTGGGCGCGGCGTTCGTGGCGCTGTACGCGCTGGTCTACTTTATCGTCCGCTACCGCCGCGGGGAATAGCCCGCCCGCGCCGCTTTGCTTCTGCCGCGCCCCTCTGCCGCATATAGTGCCGGCAGGGGGGTGTGTTTATGTTTGGCGTGTTCGGGCTGTTTTTGCAGGCGGCGGCCGCGCAGGTGCTGTACCTGACGCTGCGGCTGGAAAGCGGCCGCTTTCCCCAGCCGCTGCGCCCGGCCGAGGAGCGCGCCGCCTTTGCCGCGCTGCAGGCTGGCGACGCCGCCGCGCGCGATACGCTCATCCGCCACAACCTGCGCCTGGTGGCGCACGTGGTCAAAAAATATTATGCCGCCGAAGGCGGCGCCGACGACCTGGTCAGCATCGGCACCATCGGGCTGATCAAGGCGGTGGATACCTTCCGCCCGGAGCGCGGCGCCCGCTTTGCCAGCTATGCGGGCCGCTGCATCGAAAACGAGATCCGTATGCACCTGCGCAAGCTGCGGCGGGCCGGGCCGGTCGTTTCCCTGCAGGAACCGCTGGAATCGGCCGAGGGCGACGGCGGCCTGACGCTGGGCGACGCTTTGCCCGACGACGCCGTGATGGAGGAAGCCTGCGAGCGCGGCGAGGAGGCCCGCCGCCTGCGCGCGCTGGTGGCCGCGCTGCCCGCGCGGGAGCGCGAGCTGCTGCGCCTGCGCTACGGCCTGGACGGCCGCCCGCCGCAGACCCAGCAGCAGGCCGCCGAACGCCTGGGCATCAGCCGCAGCTACGTTTCCCGCTTGGAAAAACGCGCCCTGCAAACGCTCAAGCGCGCCTGGGGCGGGGGAAAAGGGGAATGAGAGTCCCGGCGCCCGGCGCAAAAATATGGCCTGCGCGTTGCCCGTGCGAAATATTCTGTGCCAAACGCAAAAATACGGCCTGCGCGGTAATCTTGGTTCGTAGGGGAGGGCCATGGCCCTCCCGCAAACGCACCGGCCGCCGCAACGCCCCTTGCGCCCCACGCTGCAATCCGGAAAAGGCGGGCTGCACAAATGCCGAGGGGCGCGTTTTGCAACGTGCCCCTCGGATCACCCGGCGGTCCGGTCAGTCGTCATCATCGTCCCAGTCATCGTCATCGTCGTCATCCCAGTCGTCGTCATCGTCGTCATCCCAGTCATCGTCATACTGGTCGTCCCAGTCGTCGTCATCGTCGTCATCCCAGTCATCGTACTGGTCATCCCAGTCGTCGTACTGGTCATCCCAGTCGTCGTCGTACTGGTCGTCCCAGTCATCGTCGTACCGGTCGTCCCAATCGTCGTCATGGTCATCGTCCCAGTCGTCGCTGCGGTTTTCGCCCACGTCGTCCCATTCGCCGTGGTCGTCGTCATGCAGGTCGTCCAGGTCGTCCCAGTGCCCGTCCCAGCGCTCGCGGCCTTCCGCGTCCATTTCGGTCACCTTGCCGGTGCGGGCGTCTACCTCGAACTCGTACTCAACGCCGCCCGCCACAAAGGCGATCTCGTATTCGCCGTCCTCCAGGTCGTATTCGCGCTCCACAAACTGCACATCGTCCCGGCCCAGCTGGCTGGCCAGCAGCTGTTCGGCCGCCGCGGCGCTGATGTACCCCTGCTCGGCATAGGCGGGGTCCAGGTCATCGTCATCCAGCGTCATCGTCTGCGAACCGATCTGCTGCGCGTCCACGGCGGTGCGCACGGCGGCGGCCATATCGTCCATCAGCGCGGCGGGGGCGTTGGAACCCGGTTCCAGCCGCAGCACGATGGCCTTTTCCTGCCCGCCGATGGTCTCGTCAAAGTAGCCGCCGGCGTTGATCTGCCCCACCAGTTCGCCGGCTACCTCGCCGCAGGGGCGGCCCTCGTAGCCCTTGTAACCGGCCAGCACGGCGCGGCCGTCATCGTTGCGGCCCTCCAGTGCCAGCACATGGCCGGCTTCGTCAAAGTCCATCTCGATCTCGGGGTTCACGCTCAGCAGCACGGTGCCGGCGGGCTGGGCGGCGGCCGGCTGTTCCGGCGCGGCGGTGGGCGCGGCAGCCGGCGCGGCGGCTTCGCTGCCGGCGGTGGGCGCGGCCGGGCTGCCGCAGGCGGTCAGGGCAAACGCGGCGCTCAGCGCCAGTGCGGTCAGTTGCATCGTCTTTTTCATTTGGGTCATCTCCTTTATTTTGGCGGGTTTTGGTTTTGCTTACACCCGAAGGATACGGCCCGGCCGCCCCAAAACCGGGGTCGGCGGAAATGTTTTTTGCCGCTTTTTTGCGGCGGGGCAAAATACGGCGAAACAGCGCTTTTTATGCGTCAATCATCATCGTCGTCCCAGTCGTCGTCCCAGTCGTCTTCTTTTTCTTTGTCATCGTCATCATCCCAGTCATCGTCCCAGTCATCGTCCCGGCCGTTCGTCTGCACAGCCGGGGCGGGCACAGGCGTGGGCGCCGGGGGGGGCGCCGGCGGGGGGCTGGGCGTAGGGCGGGGCGTAGGGCGGGGCGTAGGGCTGGGCGTGGGGGAAGGGGCGGGGCTGGGCGTCGGCGTGGGGGCCGGTTCGGGCGGCAGTTCGCCCAGGTAGACGGTGATGCTCTCGCCGTACCGCTGCGCCAGCGTCTCGCGCACGGCGCTGCCGGTATCGGCCTGCCATGCCTCGCTGCCGCCCTCCGCCGCCACGGCCACCGCGCCGCCGTCCGCCAGGTACCCCAGGGCAAAGGCGCGGTCCACCAGGTCGGCGGCGGCCTGCTCGCCGCTGCGCCCGCGGAATTCGTACCCCTCGGCCAGCGCCGCGCCGTCGGCGTTCAGGCCATCCAGCGCCAGCACGCGGTCGGTGCGGCTCAGCGTCAGCTCCACCTGGGGGTTGATCTGCAGGCGCAGCGTGCCGTAGGGGGCAAAGTTGGGCCGGTAATATCCAAAAAAGACCAGGCAGGCGCAGGCCGCCAGCCCGGCCAGCGCGCCCGCCGCCGCGCCAAAGCGCAGCGGCAGCACGCGGCCGGCGCGCAGCGGCACGATGTTCTGCACGCGGTCGCCCGCATGGTAGCCGCGGTTCGCCGCTTTTACAAAGCGGCCGCGCTCGTCCAGCAGCACCGCATAGGCGGCGTGCGTTTCCATGACCAGGTAGTTCATGCCGGCTCCCCCTTTTTGCGCGGGGCGATCTGGCACAGATGCCCGCGGATGATCTCGTACCCGTTGGTAAAGGCCAGCAGAATGGCCACCAGGTATTTGCGGTGGCGTTCAATGGTCTTTTTGTCCACGCCGCTGGCCAGCACCAGTTCGCCCACCGGCAGGCGGCGGGTCTGCACCAGGCGGTCCAGCAGCGCGGGCGCGGCGCGGGCGCAGTCCAGCACGCGGCGGCAGGCCGCCAGCGTGCGCGCCTGGCGGGGGCAGTTGTCCGCCACATCGGAAAAACTGATGCCAAATGCCGCCAGCTGTGCGCCGAACTCGGCGACCTCCTGGCGGCTGGCCTGGCGCAGGTCGCTTTCGGCAATGCCGTCGCGGGTGTCGGGCAGGGTGTCCCCAAACGTGCGGCCGTCCCCGCCGTCCTCCGCCTGCAGCGAGATATGCCCGCGGTGGCGGCGTTCGGCGCGGTAATGGTCGATCAGGCGGTTGCGGATGGCCCGCGCCGCATAGGCAAAAAAAGCGCCGCGGCTCTGCTCGTAGCTCAGGATGGCCTCGTAAAAAGCCAGCAGGGCAATGCTCAGCTCGTCCTCGTGCCCGGCCTCGATGGCCGCGTGGGTGAATTTGACCGTTTCGCTGCGCACAAACGGCAGATACTGCTCCACAAAAGCGTTTGCGGCGTCGGTGTCGGTCTTGGCGGCATAGACCGCCTGCACAACGTCGTTCTCGGTGCGTACCATGGCTGTTCCTCCCCGCCCCCTTTCCGGAACTATACGCAGCAAGCCGCGGAAAACCGGGGGCTGACAATGATCGCGCGAACAGTATATATTCCTATTGTAACAGGGCAAAGGGAACAACATCTAGCAAATGCAGGTCAAGAAAACGTAAAGTTTTTGTAAAGCGCCCGCCGCGCAAAAACAAACAAAAACAGCCCGCCCCTTTTGCAGGGGAAGGCTGTTTTTGTTTGGCAAGGGCAGGCGGGAACCGTGTGTCGCGGCTCCGCTTGGTCGAGGTGACAGGACTTGAACCTGCGGCCTCCTGGTCCCAAACCAGGCGCGCTACCAGCTGCGCAACACCTCGCGGTCACCAAAATATTATAACCGCGAAAGGCCGGGCCGTCAAGATATAAGCCGGGGCTTGGTATGCCCTTAGTATTCCTGCGCTTTTTCTTCGCCGTTCAGCACGCGCAGCGCGCCCTGGGCCAGGGCCAACAGTTCGTCCTCGCCGGGGTAAACGGTGATGGGCGCAATAAAGCCGATCTTCTTTTCCAAAATTTCGCGCGTATAGGGGTTATAGGCGATGCCGCCGGTCAGGATGATGGCGTCCACCTTGCCCTCCAGCACGGTGGCCATGGCGCCGGCGTCCTTGGCAATCTGGTAATAGAAGGCGTCCTCGATCAGCTTGGCGTAGGCGTCGCCCTCCTTGACCATCTTTTCCACCACGCGGGCGTCGTTGGTGTGCAGGTAGGCGTTAAAGCCGCCGTTGCCGCAGATCTTTTTGTAGATCTCCTTCTCGGTATATTTGCCGGAAAAGCACATCTTGACCAGGTCGCCCGCCGGCACGGTGCCGGCGCGCTCGGGGCTGAAGCAGCCCTCGCCGTCCAGGATGTTGTTCACATCCACCACCTTGCCGCGGCAGTGCGCGCCCACCGAAACGCCGCCGCCCATGTGGATGACGATCAGGTTCAGCGCGTCGTAGGTGGTGCCGTGCTCCTTGGCGTAGCGGCGGGCCACGGCCTTCTGGTTCAGCGCGTGGAAGATCGAGCGCCGCGGCAGTTCCGGCATACCGGAAATGCGCGCCACGTCGGGCAGTTCGTCCACGACCACCGGGTCCACGATGAAGGAGGGCTTGCCGATGGCGTCGCCGATCTCCCGCGCCAGGATGCCGCCCAGGTTGGAGGCGTGCTGCCCCTGCACGCCGGCTTTCAGGTCGGCCAGCAGCGCGTCCGAAACGGGGTAGGTGCCGCCCGGGATGGGCTTGAGCAGGCCGCCGCGGCCCACGATGACGTCAAACGAACGGATGTCGCAGTGGTCCTCCTCCAGCGCGTCCAGGATGATCTTTTTGCGGAAATCCTTCTGGTCGATGATGGTGGGGTACTTGGCGATCTCCTCGGTGGGGTGGCGCAGGGTCTTGTCGAATTGCAGGGTCTCGTCCTCAAACACGCCGATCTTGGTGGAGGTGGAACCCGGGTTGATGATAAGGCTTTTGATCATGGCGTTTCGCTTCCTTTTTTGTATTGCGTTTACTGCTCGTTCATGCGGGCGGCCACCACGGCGGCCAGCGCGATGGAGTTGACCTTGGTCTTGAACGAATCGGAGCGGCTGGTCAGGATGGCGGGCACCTTGGTGCCGGTCAGGATGCAGCCGTTTTCGCAATCGGCGGTATGCACCAGCGTTTTGTAGCAGATGTTGCCGGATTCGATGTTGGGGAACAGCAGGATGTCCGCATGGCCGGCGGCCGGGCGGTCCTGCGCGCCCTTGTGGGCGGCGGCCTCCGGGTCGATGGCAATATCCATCGAAAGCGGCCCGTCGATCACGCAGCCGGTGATCTTGCCCTCGGCGTTCATCTTGCGCAGCTCGTCCGCATCGGTGGTGCAGGGCATCTTGGGGTTCACGACCTCCACGGCGGCCAGCGGGGCCACCTTGGGGCATTCCACGCCGCAGGCGTGGGCCACGGCCACGGTGTTTTCGATGATATGGACCTTGTCCTCCAGCGTGGGGTAGGTGATAAAGGCCACGTCGGTCAAAAACAGCAGCTGCTCGATGCCCTTTACCTGGAACACCGCCACGTGGGAAAGCGTCTGGCCGGTGCGCAGGCCGACCTCCTTGTCCAAAATGCTCTTTAAGAAGGTCTTGGTATCCAGCAGGCCCTTCATGTACATATCGGCTTCGCCGTCGTGCGCCAGCTTTACGGCAATGTGCGCCGCGGCGGCGTTGTCCGGTTCGTGGATGATGCGGCAGGCGGACAGATCCATGCCGATCTCGGCCGCCATTTTGCGGATGGCGGGCTCGTCGCCCACCAGCGTGGCTTCCACAATGCCCATTTTCTGCGCTTCGTTCACGGCCTCCAGCACGGCGTCGTCCGCGGCGGCGGCCACGGCCAGCCGCTGCTTGCCGCAGCTGGTCACCTTTGCGATCAGATCGTTAAAATTCATAACACTGCACCTCTGTCTGTTTGCACATTCAACGGCGGGCGGACAAAACAGCCCTACCTGTCAAAACAATAACACCTTTTGCCCGCCCGGTCAAGGGCGGGGCACAAAATTCGCCCCTTTCCGTGGCGCGCCGGGCGGAAACGTGGTAAAATACAGGTAAATCATACAAAAAGGGGGCTTGCGGTATGGCGGTGGGCAACACGGCCTGGGCCGCCCGCCTGGGGCGTGCGCGGCGCGGGTGGCGCGCCGCGCTGGCATGGGGGTGCGCGCTCTGCCTGGCGCTCAGCGCGCTGGGCGGCGCGCTGCTGCCCGCCTTTTTGCGCAAAGCGCCCGCGCAGGCGGCCGACCTGGCCGAAGCCGACGCCTACGGCGCGCCGGAGGTCGCCTGGCAGCTGGAACAGATCCTCTACACCCGCCGCCTGGCCCCGCCCGGCAACCGGGCCATCGCGCAGCAGACGGTGGCCAACGCGCAGGACATCCACACCGATGAAAACTGGGACGGCATCCCCGACTTTATCACCGCGCAGGACGCCGCCTGGGCGCTGGGGTACCAGTGGGGCGTGCGCGGCCCGGCGGGCGTGCGCCGCGCGCTGGTGCGGCTGGCCGACCAGGCTGCCGCCGACGCCGCGGCCGAAAACCCCGGCCTGGCCTGGGACGTGATGCAGGCCATGGCCGTGGTGGACTACGCCTACCTGCTGGGCTGGCTGCCGGACCAGGCCGCCTTTGACCTGACGGCCGACCTGGCCGCCGTGGCGGTGACCCATTACGGCAGCCTGGGCGAGCTGACCAACGCCGCGCTGGCCGTCTGCTTCGGCCCCGGCTGGGGGCAGGTACACGGCTACGACCGCGTGCTGGTGCAGATCGGCATGAGCAACTTTGCCGTGTTCGCCGCGCGGGACTACCCCGGCCCGGGCGCGTTCACCGCCGAACAGCGTGCGGCCGCCGTGCAGCGGCTGCAGCAGCGCATCGGCCTGCTGCCCGGCGGGCAAAACGCCCTGCTGTCCCCGGCGGCGGCGCAGCTGGCGCTGCCGGCGCACCGCCTGGCCGGCCCAGCGCTGCTGGCCATGGCGGCCGTCGGCGCGCCGCTGGCGGGCGCGCTGTTCCTGCTGTACTGGTGGCGCGCCCGCGCGCTGGGACGCCGCCTGCGCGCCTGGGCCGAAAAGACCTGCGGGTTACAGGACGCCTCCGCGCTTACCTTTGAACAATTGCAGGCCCTGCTCAGCGCCGATGACCTGCTGCTGGACGAGATCCGCCGCGCCTGCCGCGGCGCAGGGAAGGGGGCGGCGCTATGACCCGGCCCGTTTGGCGCACCCTGGCCCGCCGCCTGGCCGCGCTGGCCCTGGCGGCAGCCCTGGCGCTGGCCGCCGCCCTGCCCGCCGCGGCGGAAGAACCCGTGCAGGCGCTGCGGCAGCAGCTGAACGACCTGTACAGCGAGACCACCATAAGCGGTTTTTCCGGCGGCGACGCCGCGGCCGCTGCCGAACAGGCCCGCGCGCTGCTGCGGGAGATCGAACGGCAGGCCGGTGCGGACGCCGCCGGCTGGGGCGACCGCGCCTATGCCGCGGTGCTGGCCGGGCGGCTGATCGCAAACGCGCCGGGCGGCGCGGACGAGCGCGACGCGCTGTACCTGGACTACTGCGCCGGCTTTTTTGCCGAATATGCCGCCCTTACCGCGCCCGCCGCGGCCGCGGCGGCGCTGGAGGCGGACGCCTGGTCGTTCTGCCAGCTGTTTTACGATACCGCCGCCCTGCTGGCCGGGCGCGGCCAATGGGAACAGGGCCGTGCGCTGTACAGTTGGCTGCAGGCCGGGGCCGAACCCTGGACCGCCGCCTGGCGGGACGAATACGCCGCCCGCTTTGATACGGCGGACGGCGCGCAGCGGCTGGCCTGTATATTCGGGACCGGGGCGCAGATGCCGCTGGCGCTGGACGGCGACACAGCCCGCGCGCAGCCGGCGGCCCTGGACCGCCGCGGCCATTACCGCGCCGACCTGCTGCCCTTGCTGGACGCGCTGGGCTGGCCCTATGCGCAGGCGGACG
>CALWNS010000100.1 GCA_944382805.1 uncultured Gemmiger sp.
CCAAACATTGGAGCGGCGCTTGTCACGACGGGCTTTGGACTGTTTTCTCTTGGGTACTGCCATTTTATAGCACCTCCTTGGTGAAATTCAACTAAGCAGTTGTTTTAATATGCTAAGCCTCGCATCCACGGGTTCGGTAGCTTCCGCCGCTTGGCAGGTACAGCCTTCCGCTTTTTTGCGTCCGCAGATGGGGCATAGGCCCGGACAGTCGGGGCTGCACAGCAGCACCCGCGGGATCTCGAAAATCAGTTCCTGCACTACGAGTTCCCGCAAATCAAGGCAACCGTTTTCGTTCATCGGCAGTTCGAAATCCGGGTCGTCCGGATCGCGCAGCCGGATGCTGTACGCACGGGTAAAGTCATAGCTGCTTTGCACGTTTGCCAGGCAGCGGGCACATTCGCCCTGCGCCTGCGCCCGGATATGGACGGAAAGCAGCGCGCCTTCCTCGGTGGGCTGTGCCGTAAAAACACACTCCGCCGGCGCCGTCAAGCTGGAACCGTTCAGATCCTCGCCGCCCAGATCCACAGAAAACTGCGTAGAATAGGCGGTTTTTGCATTGAGCAAAAAGTTCTTAACGTCAAATTGCATACTTCACCTCAAAGGTTGCCTATCTAGTATACACAAGTTCAGGTGGCTTGTCAACAAAAACTTTTGAAAAAACGCAAGAAATTGTGCAGCGGCCCCGGCGGCGCGTTTTTGGGGGCGAAAGGGCGCGTTTTGTTTGTCAAACCCATGCGCCGTGTGGTATCTTATAGTAAAGAACACAACGCGTTGACAAGGAGCAAAACCCATGAACGAAGCAGAACGTCCGCCCCAAAAGATCCAGATCCGCGGGGCGCGGGTCCACAACCTGAAAAACATCGATGTAGATATCCCGCTGAACAAGATCGTGGGCATCGCCGGGGTCTCCGGTTCCGGCAAGTCATCGCTGGCGCTGGGCGTTGTATACGCCGAGGGGTCGCGGCGCTACCTGGAAGCGCTTTCCACCTACACGCGCCGCCACATGACGCAGGCCGCGCAGGCGGACGTGGACGAGGTGTTGTATGTGCCGGCGGCACTGGCCCTGCACCAGCGGCCGGGCGTGCCCGGCATCCGCAGCACGTTTGGCACCGGCACCGAACTGCTCAACAGCCTGCGGCTGATCTATTCGCGCCTGGCTTCCCACCGCTGCCCGAACGGGCACTACCATGCCCCCGACCTGGCGGTGGCGGCCGGGCAGGAACTGGTCTGCCCGGTATGCGGCGAACACTTTTACGCGCCCAGCGCCGAAGAGCTTGCCTTTAACAGCCAGGGCGCCTGCCGGACCTGCGGCGGCACCGGCATCGTGCGTACCGTGGACCGCGCCGCCCTGGTGCCGGACGAGAGCCTGAGCATCGACGAAGGCGCCGTTGCGCCGTGGAATTCGCTGATGTGGTCACTGATGACCGACGCTTGCCGCGAGATGGGCGTGCGTACCGACGTGCCGTTTTGCGAACTGACCGAACGGGAAAAGGACATCGTGTACAACGGCCCGGCCGTCAAAAAGCACATCTTTTATAAGCCCAAAAATTCCAACCAGGGCGGCGAGCTGGATTTCACCTATTTTAACGCCGTATATACGGTGGAAAACGCGCTGGCCAAAGTCAAAGACGAAAAAGGCATGAAGCGGGTGGAGAAATTTTTGAAGGAGGACCGCTGCCCGGACTGCGGCGGCACACGGCTTTCGCCGGCCGCGCGTGCGCCGCGGGTACGCGGCATCGGGCTGGACGAAGCCTGCCAAATGCCTCTGAGCGACCTGCAAGAATGGGTCGGCGGTATCCCCGCCTCCCTGCCGGAGCCCATGCGGCCGATGGCGCAGAGCATCTGCGGCGCTTTCCGCGCCGTGGCGCGCCGGCTGCTCGACCTGGGGATGGGGTACCTTTCGCTGGACCGCGCCGCCTCTACCCTTTCCACCGGCGAAAGACAGCGGATGCAGCTGGCGCGTGCGGTGCGCAACCGCACGACCGGCGTTTTGTATGTTTTGGACGAGCCTTCCATCGGGCTGCACCCGGCCAACCTTGTAGGGCTTACGGCCGTGATGCGCGACCTGGTGGCCGACGGGAACTCTGTGCTGCTGGTCGACCACGACACCCAGGTCCTGGCCGAGTCCGACTGGCTCCTGGAAATGGGCCCCGGGGCCGGCGCCAGCGGCGGGCGTTTGATCGCACAGGGCACTGTGGCCGCGCTGCAGCGGAACCCCTGTTCCCAGATCGGCCCGTTTTTGGCCGCGGCAGCCGTCCGGCCGCGGCAGCGCCCGCAGACCGCCCCGGCAGAACTGTTTTCCAAAGGTGAGATCACCCTTTGCACGGGGGCCATCCACACCGTCCGGCCGCTGGAGATCCACATTCCGAAAGGGCGGCTGACCGTGGTGACCGGCGTATCCGGTTCCGGCAAAACGACCCTGATCCTGGAAAGTTTGATCCCCGCGCTGGAAGCGCAGCTGCACGGGCGGCCGCTGCCGGCGCACGTGCGCAGCGTACAGGCGCCCGGCGTACAGCGCATCAAACTGATCGACGCAACGCCCATCGGCATCAATGTGCGCTCCACGGTGGCGACCTATGCCAACGTGCATGACGAGCTGCGCAAAGCCTATGCCAAGACCCCGGACGCCAAGCGGCTGGGCTGTAAAGCCGGGGATTTTTCTTACAACACCGGGGCGCTGCGCTGCCCGGTGTGCGACGGCACCGGTTCGATCAGCCTGGATGTGCAGTTCCTGCCGGATGTGGAGATCCCCTGCCCGGAATGCCGCGGGGCGCGCTACGCAAAGCAGGCGCGGCATATCCGCTACCACAGCAAAAGCGGGGACGCCTATACGCTGCCGCAGCTGATGGCGATGGACATCCGCACGGCGCTGCAGGCCTGTGCGGACTGGAAGCTGGTAACGCAGCGCCTGCAGGTGCTGCAGGACCTGGGCCTTGGCTATCTGACGCTGGGGGAAGCCACGCCCAGCCTTTCCGGCGGCGAAGCCCAGCGCTTAAAACTCGCCAGCGAGATGGGCCGCGGCCAGGGGGACACGATCTTCGTTTTTGACGAACCGACCATCGGCCTGCATCCGCTGGATGTGCAGACGCTGCTGCGGGTGTTTGAAACCCTGATCGGCAACGGCGCCACCGTCATTGTGATCGAGCATGATCTGGATGTGATCCACAACGCGGACTACCTGATCGATATGGGGCCGGGCGGCGGGCAGGCCGGCGGGCGGGTGGTCGCCGCCGGCACCCCGGAGCAGGTGGCGCAATGCCCGCAGAGCCTGACGGGGAAGTTCCTGCGTTAAAGGCTTTCCCCGTTCAGGGGGTGCGCGCGCAGCCAGCCGTGGACCGTGCGGGACAGTTCGGCCAGGCTGCCCGGAGCAAAGGGCACTTTCATTCCCGCGGCCTGCGACAGCTGCGCGTACGGCACGGTACCCGCCAGGCGGGTCAGGCTCAAATAACGCTGCCAGGCGTCCGCATGGTCGCGCAGGCCTGCGGTAAAGAACTGCAGCGCCACCGCGGTCGCCAGGCAATAATCGATATAGTAGAACGGACATTCGTAGATGTGCAGCTGCCGCTGCCAGCCGGCGCCGCGCCCGTAAAACGGCAGATCCCCGAATTGGTTCCACGGGCGATACTTTTCTTCCAGCTGCAGCCACACGGCGTTGCGCTGGGCGGGCGTCAGGTCCGGCTGTTGGTATGCGATGTGCTGGAACTCGTCCACCATGCAGCCGTACGGCAGGAACACAAAGCTGTCCTCGGT
>CALWNS010000101.1 GCA_944382805.1 uncultured Gemmiger sp.
CTATCTGTCCGACGGCAACGAAGCAGGCGGCTGGAATAATTTTATCATCAACGCAGAGGATACGATTAGAAAGGATCCCTTTTTCTATTCTGTGATAAAAGGAAAACTTGATTATGCGTATATAGAGAGCATTGTAGACTAGTGCAGATTCCCGGTCTCGGGGAGATGCAAAGCCGGCCGCTCAGGCGCGCCGGCGGCGCGCAAATCACGGCCGTACAGCGCCAAATTTATCCCATAACGAACAAAAGGCCGCGCCCTATCGGGCACGGACTTTTGTTGCTGGTTTGTGGTGGAGATGAGGTGGATCGAACCCCTTACCTCTTGAATGCCATTCAAGCGCTCTCCCAGGTGAGCTACACCCCCACGGGCTTGCTGCCGTTCGGCAACGGAGTATAGTATACCAGGGCGAACGGCTTTTGTCAAGCCTTTTGTGCAAAAAACTTGTCCTTTGCGCAGTTCAAAGGGGCTGCGCCGGCGGCGTTTCTTATTGGCCGCTGGCGCCGTAGTTGGCCAGCACGCGGGCGCTGGGGTCGCTGACGCGGCAGCCGGGCCAGGCGGGGTTGGGCATCCAGTAGCCGGGGATCATCTGCGCCTGGCCGGGGTAGAAGCGCTCGAACAGTTCGCGGTAAAGCAGGCTTTCTTTGGTAAAGGGGCGGGGTCCGGCGTACTGCGCGCACTTTTGGGCAAATTCCGCATCGGTGTACTGCCGTTCGGCGTAAGCCTTGAGGTCGTCCACCATGCTGTGGCCGACGGCGTCGCTGAAGGCGGCTTTTTCGCGCCAGAGGATACTGTCCGGCAGCAGGCCGGTGCCGGCGAACGCCTGGCGCAGAAGATATTTGCCCTTGCCGGTGGTGTTCAGCTTGCGCGCCGGGTCGATGGCCATGACGTAGCGCACAAAGTCCAGGTCGCCAAACGGCACCCGCGCTTCCAGGCTGTTGGCGGCCAGGCAGCGGTCGGCGCGCAGCACATCGTAGGCGTACAGCTCCCGCAGGCGCTTTTCGGCCTCCTGTTGGAAGGCCGCGGCGCCGGGGGCGTAGTCGGTATATTTATAGCCGAACAGCTCATCGGAAATTTCGCCGGTCAGCAGCGTCTTGATGCCGGTCTGCTCGTGGATGGCCCGGCAGACCAGATACATCCCCACGCTGGCGCGGATGGTCGTGATGTCGTAGGTGGCCAGGCTTTGCACCACTTCGGGCAGGACGGCGATGACCTGGTCGGGGGTCATCAGCACCTCGGTGTGGTCGGCCCCGATATGGCGGGCGGCCTCCCTTGCGTATTTCAGGTCGATAGCGTCGGCCGCCATGCCGATGGCAAAGGTACGGATGGGCTTGCCGAGGTGTTTGGCCGCAATGGCGCAGACCAGGCTGGAATCCAGCCCGCCCGAAAGCAAAAAGCCCATCGGCGCGTCGGCGTCCAGCCGCTTGACGACGGCGGCGGTCAGCTTTTCGCGGATGTTGCGGCTGATCTCTTCGGGCGGGTCATCGATCACGCGGTCGACTTTGGTCACATCGGCGTACTGCACGAACCGCCCGTCCTTGTAATAGTGTCCGGGCGGGAAGGGATGGATCTGTTCGACCCAACCCTCCAGCTCGGTGGCTTCGCTGGCAAAGGCGATGCCGCCGGCTTTGGCGCGGCCGTAAAACAGCGGCCGGATGCCGATGGGGTCGCGCGCCGCGATCAGGCTGCCGCTTGGCCCGTCGTACAGCACGCAGGCAAACTCGGCATCAAGGCGCCGGAACATATCGCAGCCGTATTCGCGATACATCGGCAGCAGCACCTCGCAGTCGGAATCGCTGCGGAAACGGTAGCCTTTTGCCTCCAGTTCCCGCCGCAGCGGGCGGAAGCCGTAAATTTCGCCGTTGCACGCCGCCCAGCTGCCGTCCTTCTCAAACGGCTGCATCCCTTCGGGCGTTAAGCCCATGACGGCCAGGCGGGCAAAGCCCAGGTACCCGAACGGCGTTTGCACCAGGCGGGCATCGTCCGGGCCGCGGCGCTGCGCGCGCAGCAGATAGCCGCGCAGTTCCTGCGGGCCGACGGCCCCGCCCGCATAGCACAGGATCGTACACATTGGTATTCCCCCTCTGTTTTTTTGTTCCGCTGCGGGCGGCTTACAGGTTGCTGTAGCCCATCAGCGATGCGTCGATGGCCCGCGCCGCGCCGGTTCCTTCGGCAATGGCCCACACGACCAGCGAGGGGCCGCGGCGCGCATCGCCCGCCGCGAACACCCGCGGCAGCGCGGTGGCGTAGCCTTCCCCCTGCGTTTCCAGCACACCGCGCTTGGTCAGCGGCGCGCCAAGGGCGGCGGGCAGGTACGGCTCGCAGCCGGTGAACCCGGCGGCGATCAGCACCAGGTCGGCTTTGAGCGTTTCCTCCTGCCCCGGCACGGGCTGCATGACGGTGCGGCCGGTGGCGGGGTCCTTGTGCGGGGCCAGGCGCTGCACCACAGCGGCGCACACGCGCCCCTTTTTGTCGGCTTCAAAGCGGGAGACGGTGGCCTGGTAGAGGCGCGGGTCTTTGCCGAACAGTTCGATGGCCTCCTGCTGGCCGTAGTCGGTCTTGGCCACGCGCGGCCATTCCGGCCAGGGGTTGGCGGCGGTGCGCGCGGCGGGCGGGGCGGGCATCATCTCCAGCTGGGTCACGCTTTTGGCCCCCAGCCGCAGCACGGTGCCGATGCAGTCGTTGCCGGTATCGCCGCCGCCCACCACCAGCACCCGCTTGCCTTTGGCGAGTTCATAGGGCGGCTTTTCGTAATTTGAATCGAGCAGCGCTTTGGTGACGGCGCCAAGGAAATCGACCGCGAACCAGATGCCCTTGGCCTCCCGCCCCGGCACAGCCAGGTCGCGCGGGCGGCCCGCGCCGCAGGCCAGCAGCACGCGGTCGTAGCGTTCCAGCAGTTCGGCCGCCGGCCGGCTGCGGCCGACGTCGGTGTTGCAGCAGAATTGCACCCCGGCGTGTTCCATGGCGGCGATGCGCCGGTCCACGACGGCTTTATCCAGCTTCATGTTGGGGATGCCGTAGCGCAAAAGCCCGCCGGGGCGGTCGGCCTTTTCGTACACGGTCACGCTGTGGCCGCGGCGGTTGAGCAGCCAGGCGGCCGCCAGCCCGGCCGGGCCGCTGCCCACCACCGCCACCGTTTTGCCGGTGCGCACCGGCGGGGGCGCGGCGTCCACCAGGCCGTTGGCAAAGGCGTATTCGGCAATGGCGCGCTCGTTTTCCTTGGTGCAGACGGCCTCGCCGTCCTTGGCGCAGGTGCAGGCGGCCTCGCACAGCGCGGGGCAGACGCGGCCGGTAAATTCCGGCAGGCAGTTTTTGCTTTGCAGCCGCTGCCAGGCCCCGGGCAGCGCGCCGCGCCACACCAGGTCGTTGGTTTCGGGGATCAGGTTATGCAGCGGGCAGCCGGTGGTCATGCCGGCCATCGTCTGCCCGGCCTGGCAGAACGGCACGCCGCAGTCCATGCAGCGGGCGGCCTGCCGGGCCTGGTCGGCCGGGGAAAGCGGCAGGTGGAATTCGCGGAAATTTTGCAGCCGCTGCCGCGGCGGCAGTTCCGGGCCGGTCTGGCGCGGATATTCCAAAAAGCCGGTGGGTTTGCCCATGGGTGCGCCTCCTTTACGCTTTGTGCGCCAGGGCGGCGTAGAACGCTTCGACCTGGGCCTGTTCGGCCGGCACGCCCTGCTCCTCGAACTGGGAGGCAAGCTGCATCAGCCGCTTGTAGTCGGTGGGGATGATCTTTTTGAATTTGGGCAGCAGTTCGTCAAAATGTTCCAGCACGCGCCGCCCTTTGGGCGAGCCGGTGGCCTGCACGTGCGCTTCGATCAAAGCGCGCAGTTCCGCCTGGTCATAGCGGCCCGTGACCGGTTCCATGCCCACCAGGCCCTTGTTCAGGCAGCGGTACAGCTCGCCCGCTTCGTCCAGCACATAGGCGATGCCGCCGCTCATGCCGGCGGCAAAGTTTTTGCCCACCGGGCCAAGCACCACAACGCGGCCGCCGGTCATATATTCGCAGCCGTGTTCGCCCACGCCCTCTACAACGGCCGCCGCGCCGGAGTTGCGCACGCAGAACCGCTCGCCCGCGCGGCCGTTGATGAACGCCGCGCCGCCGGTAGCCCCGTACAGCGCCACGTTGCCGATGATGACGTTATCCTGCGGCACATAGGCCGCTTCTTTGGGCGGGCGCACGGCCAGCTTGCCGCCGGAAAGCCCCTTGCCGAAATAGTCGTTGCTGTCGCCGGCCAGCGAAAGCGTGATGCCGGCGGGCAAAAACGCGCCGAAACTCTGCCCGCCCGCGCCGGTGCAGTCCACCGTCAGCGTATCGTCGGGGCGGCCTTCGGGGCAAAGGCGGGTCAGCGCCGCGCCCAGCTGCGTGCCGAACGCGCGGTCCACGTTGCGCACCGCCACCGCCACGCGGGCGGGCGTGCCCTGTTCCAGCGCGGCGCGCACGGGCGGCTGCTGCAAAAGCGCCCGGTCCGGCGTTTTTTCCAGCCCAAAGTCGTAGACATCGGCCGGGTCGAACGCCGTTTTTCCGCCCGCCGGGGCGGCCGGGGCCAGGATGGCGCGCACATCGACCGGCGCGCCCGGCGCGGGCTGCAAAAGGTCGGTGCGGCCGACCAGCTCGCGCAATGTGCGCACGCCGAGGGCGGCCATCAGCTCCCGCAGCTGCCGGGCGACAAAGCGCATAAAGTTTTCGACATATTCGGGCTTGCCGCAAAAACGCTTGCGCAGTTCGGGGTTTTGGGTGGCGATGCCCATGGGGCAGGTGTCCAGGTTGCACACGCGCATCATCGTGCAGCCCAGGGCGATCAGCGGCGCGGTGGCAAAGCCGAATTCCTCGGCCCCCAGCATGGCGGCGATGGCGACGTCGCGCCCGGTCATCAGCTTGCCGTCCGTCTCGATGCGCACGCGGCTGCGCAGCCCGGCGCGCACCAGCGTCTGGTGCGTTTCGGCCAGGCCCAGCTCCCACGGCAAGCCGGCGTAGTGGATGGAGCTGAGCGGCGCGGCGCCGGTGCCGCCGTCGCAGCCGGAGATCAGGATGACCTGCGCGCCCGCCTTGGCCACGCCGGAGGCCACGGTGCCCACGCCGGCCTCGCTGACCAGCTTGACCGAGATGCAGGCTTTGTCGTTGGCGCACTTGAGGTCGTAGATCAGCTGGGCCAGGTCCTCGATGGAATAGATATCGTGGTGGGGCGGCGGGCTGATGAGCGTGACGCCGGGGGTGGAGTGGCGGGTCTTGGCGATCCAGGGGTAGACCTTGCCGGCGGGCAGGTGGCCGCCCTCGCCGGGCTTGGCGCCCTGCGCCATCTTGATCTGGATCTCTTTGGCGCTGACAAGGTAGCGGCTGGTCACGCCGAACCGCCCGCTGGCCACCTGCTTGATGGCGCTGCAGCGGTCATCGGCCGTGCCGGCGCTGGCCAGGCGGTCATCGCTTTCGCCGCCTTCGCCGCTGTTGGACTTGCCGTGCAGCCGGTTCATGGCGACGGCCAGCGCCTCGTGCGCCTCCTGCGAGATGGAACCGTAGGACATGGCCCCGGTCTTGAAATGCCGCACGAGGGATTCGACGCTTTCCACCTCCTCCAGCGGCACGCCGTGTTCGGGGTACCGGAAGGTGAACAGCCCGCGCAAAAGGCCGGTGCGGCTTTCGTTGACGCGGCCGGCAAACCGGCCGAACAGGTCGTAGTCGCCGCTGCGCACGGCTTTTTGCAGCAGGTGGATGGCCTCGGGGTCGTAGCGGTGGACTTCGCCCCCGCTGCGCAGCTTGTGCCGGCCCAGCGAAGGCAGCGTCGCGTCGGCGGGCATGCCCAGCGGGTCGAAGGCGCGGGCGTGCGCTTCGTCGGCGCGGCGGGCGATGTCCGCCAGCGTGATGCCGCCGATGCGGCTGACCGTGCCGGTAAAGTACTCATCGATGACTTCGGCGCTGATGCCCAGCGCCTCGAACAGTTGGCTGCCCTGGTAGGATTGCAGCGTCGAGATGCCCATTTTGGAGGCGATCTTGACCACGCCCTGCAAAACGGCGGTGTCGTAGTCCTGCACGGCGGCATAGTAGTCCTTTTCCAGCAGGCCGTCCTCGGCCAGCTCGGCAATACAGGCGTGGGCCAGGTAGGGGTTGACCGCGCACGCGCCGTAGCCCAGCAGCGTGGCAAAGTGGTGGACTTCGCGCGGTTCGCCCGATTCCAAAATCAGCGAAAGCGCCGTGCATTTTTTGGTCTTGACCAGGTGCTGGTGTACGGCCGAGACCGCCAGCAGCGAAGGGATGGCCACCCGGCTTTCGTCCACGCCGCGGTCGGACAAAATCAGCACGTTGGCCCCGTTGCGGTAGGCCTTGTCCACCTCGACAAACAGGTGCTCGAGCGCCGTTTTCAGCGGCGTGCCCTTGTAGTGCAGGATGGACACGCCCGCCACGCGGAAGCCGGGGCGGTCCATGGCCTTGATCTTTAGCAGGTCCAGGTCGCTCAGGATCGGGTGGTCGATTTTCAGCACGCGGCAGTTTTCGGCTTTTTGTTCCAGCAAATCGCCGTTTTTGCCCACATAGACGGCGGTGGAGGTCACGATCTTTTCGCGCAGGGCGTCGATGGGCGGGTTGGTGACCTGGGCGAACATCTGGCGGAAATAGCAAAACAGCGGCTGGTACTGCGCCGAAAGTACGGCCAGCGGCGTGTCCGCGCCCATGGCGCCGATCGGCTCCGCGCCGTTCAGGGCCATGGCCAGCACCGAATCGCGGTATTCCTCGTAGGTATAGCCGAAGGCGCGCTGCAGGCGTGCGCTTTCGGCCCGGGGCAGGGCGGGCACCTTTTGGTTGGGCACCTTCACATCGCGCAGGCGCAGCAGGTTCTGGTCCAGCCATTCGCCGTAAGGGCACTGCGCGGCGTAGCGTTCGCGCACGGCGTCATCGTCCAGCAATTCTCCTTTGGTCAGGTCGGCCAGCAGCATCTTGCCGGGGTGCAGGCGGCCTTTGCGCAAAATCCGGCTTTCGTCCAGTTCCAGCACGCCGGTCTCGGACGCCAGGATCAGCCGCCCGTCGGCGGTGACGCAGTAGCGCGCGGGGCGCAGGCCGTTGCGGTCCAGCGCCGCGCCCAGCACGTCGCCGTCGCTGAACAGCAGGGCCGCCGGGCCGTCCCACGGTTCCATCATGGTGGCGTAGTACTGGTAAAAATCCCGCCGTTCGCGGCTCAAAGTATCATTGTGCGCCCAGGGTTCGGGCAGCGTTACGGTCACGGCCAGCGGCAGTTCCATACCGCTCATGAGCAAAAATTCCAGCGCGTTATCCAACATGGCGGAGTCGGAACCTTCGCTGTTCACGACCGGCAGCACGCGGGCCAGATCGTCGCCAAAAGCGTCGGTGTGCATCGTTTCCTCGCGCGCGAGCATCTTGTTGACATTGCCGCGGATGGTGTTGATCTCGCCGTTATGGGCGATGAGCCGGTTGGGGTGGGCGCGCTGCCAGCTGGGTTCGGTGTTAGTGGAAAAGCGGGAATGCACGATGGCCAGCGCCGATTCGTATTCCGGCGCGCGCAGGTCGTCAAAGAAGGTGCGCAGCTGCCCGACCAGGAACATCCCCTTGTAGACGATGGTGCGGCTGGACAGCGAGCAGACGTAGCTGGCGG
>CALWNS010000102.1 GCA_944382805.1 uncultured Gemmiger sp.
CGATGTGTGCGCCTTTAAGGTCAGCGATTTTGTTTCGCCCCACCCGGAGGAGACCACCGCCTACCTTGTGCTGCTGCTGGACCGCATGGCCGAGATCGCCCGCGCGCTGGGCCGCACGGCAGACGCCGAGGAATATTCCGCTAAAGCCGCGCAGGTGCGCGAGGGTTACCGGCACCTGGTCGCCGCCAAAAAGCACAGCCTGGATACCGACCGCCAGGCCAAGCTGGTGCGCCCGCTGGCGCTGGGCCTGCTGAATGAACGGCAGGCCCAATACGCCAAAAAGCGGCTTTTACAGGCCATGGACCACTACGGCTGGCGGCTGGGCACCGGCTTCCTTTCGACGCCGTTCATCCTGTATGTGCTGGCGGACATCGGCATCGAGTATGCCTACCGCCTGCTGGAAAACGAGCAGCTGCCCGGCTGGCTGTGTATGCCGAAAATGGGCGCCACCACGATCTGGGAAAACTGGGAAGGCACCGTGACCGCCAAGCCGGCCTCCCTGGACCACTATTCCAAGGGCGCGGTGTTCCAGTGGGTGTTCGATACGATGTGCGGCATCCGGGTGGCGGGCGAGAATCGTTTTGTCATTGCACCGCAGCCCGGCGGGCATTTCACCCATGCGGGGGCCGCGTATATGAGCATATACGGCAAGGTCGAGAGCCGCTGGGAGCGCGCAGACGGAAAAAGCGCCTTTACCGTCACCGTGCCCGCCAACTGCACCGCCGAAGTGCGCCTGCCCGACGGCAGTACCCGCGTGCAGGCCGCCGGCACGGAGCGCTATATCGTATAAACAAAAAGCAGAGATCCTATACGGGCCGTGCGGCTGTTGTGCCGCACGGCCCGTTTGCCTCTGCCTTTTGTCTTTTTATGCCGTATAGGCACAGCGCAGATCGTGGACGCCGCCGGGCAGGGTCTGCTTTTCCCCGCCGGGCAGGGTGGCTTCACAGACAGTACCCTGCGGCACCTGCACCGTCAGCACAAAGTCCTTGCCCTTTATCTCCCATTTGGCGCGGGCCGTACCGTAAGGGGTCCGGGTATAGGCCTGCGCCCAGGTCAGCCCGCCGCCGGGCAGCGGCTGCACGCGGAAACGCTTCCACCCGGGTTCCAGCGCCTCCAGCCCCGCCACCCGGCGGTACAGCCAGTCGCCCACCGCGCCGTAGGCATAGTGGTTGAAGCTGGTCATGCTGGGGGCGCTCTGGTCCTCCGGGTCAAAGTCTGCGCTGCTGGCGTTGGCCCCGTTGGCCTGGTCGTTGGAAAGGTTCACGCTGCCATCGGGCAGCAGGGCGTCCCACCGTTCCCAGATGGTGGTCGCGCCCATCCTGACCGGGTACAGCCAGCCGGGGCATTCCTCGTTGAGCAGCACGCGGTAGGCCGTGTCCGCATGGCCGGTGTCCGAAAGGGCGAACAGCAGGTACGGCGTGCCCAAAAAGCCGGTGGCGATCTTATAGTCGTTCTCCCGGGCCAGGCTGGCCAGGCGGTCGCCCATTTTGGCCCGTTCGGCCGCATCGAACATCCCAAAATAGATCGGGCAGATATAAGCGGACTGGAACTCGTTTTTCAAAAGGCCGTTTTCGTCCAGGAATACGGCCCGGTAGGCGCTTTCGATCTTTGCCATCAGGCTGCGGTGCTTTTCCTCGTCCGCCGCCCTGCCCAGGGTGTGGGCCAGCTCGGCCGCGATGTGGGCGGTGTTGTAAAAGTAAGCCGTGGCGATCCAGGGTCCTTTGCCCCGCCATTGCTTGGCGTTTTCGCCGGGGCTGAGCCAGTCGCCAAACTGGAAAGGCCACTTCCAGATATAGCGCTTTTGGCCCAGGCTGGCAAAGCCGGCCCAGAATTTTTCCGCATGGAGCAGTTTTGTGATGCTTTTGTACTGGCGCTCGACCAGGGCGCGGCTGCCGTCTTTCCAATATTGCGCCCACGGCACCAGGGCGGCGCAGTCCCCCCAGCCGGCCGTGGCAAACGTGGGGATGGGCAGCCGCCCGGCGGGCACCACCAGCGGGATGCCGCCGCCCGGCCCCTGGTCCGCGATCACATCCAGCAGCCACTTGTCGAAAAAGCGCGCGGTATCAAAGTTGAAGCAGGCGGTAGCGGCAAACACCGCAATATCCCCGGTCCAGCCCATACGCTCGTCCCACTGGGGGCAGTCGGTGGGGATGTCCACAAAGTTGGAGCGCGCGCCCCACTGGATATTCTGCTGCAGGCGGTTCAGCCGCTCGTCGGAGCAGGCAAACCCGCCCGTGGGCGCGCCCAGGCTGCTGACGACCTGGGCCGTGATCGCAAGATTTTCCGGCTCGACGCCCTGTACGCGCACATAGCGGAACCCCATGGTGGTCAGCTCGGGGGTGAATTCCTGGTCGCCCGCGCGGCAGATATAGGTGATGCTGGCCTGGGCTTTGCGCAGGTTGGAGGTAAACACTTCCCCGTCCACCAGCACCTCGGCATGGCGCACGCGGATGCACTGGCCCTCTTTTGCGTTTTTGATCTTCATGCAGACCACGGCGGAGCAGTTCTGCCCAAAGTCATAGATGGTGCCGCCGCGCTTGGAGGGGTGCTGTTCCACGGGGCGCAGCTGTTCCTGCCGATGGGCCAGCACGCCGTAGGTGCAGCGCAGCGCCGGATGGAAGCGCCAAGCGGCCACGTCCGCCGGTTTCCAGGGCGTATTGGCGGGGGTGATGCGCGCGTCGTAGCACACGCCCTCGTAGAGGCCGGCCACGCTGTATGCGCCCCGCGTACTGACCGACCAGGCTTGGTCGGTGGCGATGGTCTGCGTGCCGCCGCCCTGGTATTCCAGCACCAGGTCGCAGCAAAACAGCTGCCGGGGCGCAAAGGCGCGGGCCGCGCCCATAAAGCCGAAGAACCCCACGGCCCACCCGCCGGAGACAACGGCGCACAGCTCGTTTTCCGCTTGCAGGTATTCGGTCACATCATAGGCCTGGTATTGCAGATATTTGGCGTAGCTGGTGTAGCCGGGGGCCAGCATCTCCTGCGTGATCTTTTGCCCGTTCACGGTCACATAATAGTTGCCCACCGCCGTGGCGTACAATACCGCCCGCCGCAGGGGTTTGCCCAGGCTAAACGCCTTGCGCACCGAAAGCGGCACGGGCGAGGTCTTTTTGTCCACCGGGATGCTCTGGTCGGTGATCCATTTGCCGGCAAAGGTATGCTCGGTTTTCAGGTCCTTGAGCGTCAACGTCATGGCTGCCCCCTTACTTTTGCGCGCGGGCCTTGATCTCGGCCTGCTTTTTGCCGATGTCCTTCTCCACGTTCAGGAAGAAGATCATGGCGGCGGCCGCCAGGCAGGCGATGATGTCCAGCCCCACATAGCACAGCACGATCACATTCTGTACGCTTTCCGGCTGGGCGGCGACCAGCGCGCCGGCCGCGTCATAGTAGGGCTTGACATAGTCGGAAGCCGACAGCAGCCCGTTGAAGATGCCGGTGCTGATGCCTACCAGCGAGACGGCGATCGTATTGTACAGCGACATGGCCAGGCCGTCGCAGCGGAAGCGGACCTTCCATTCGATATGGTCAAGAACGTCGGCAAACAGCGCCATAAACACATACGCGCCCGGCAGCGAACCCATGTTCTTGACAAACTGGCCGATCAGGACAATGACCATATTGCGCGGCGCCAGGAAGCAGACGGCGCTGCCGATGGCCATGATGACCATGCCCGCCACCGTCACGTTGCGCTTGCCGAAACGCTTGGCCAGCGGCCACACGGCGAACAGGCCGATGCCCATGGGCAGGCCGCCGATGACCGAGAGCATCGTCATGGTGACGCCGTCGTTGTAACTGCCCAGCACAAAATTGCAGTAATAGATGCTGGACAGGTTTTTCAGCCCGGTGCTCAGGGTGGTAATAAAGAAATAGCCGTAGATGAGCAGCATATACTTATCCGTCAGCAGCACCTTCAGCCGCCTGGCAAAGGAGACTTCGCTGCCTTCGGTGTCCGGGTGCGCTTCGCTTTCGGCGGTGATGCGCTCCTTGGTAAAGTAATATTCCAGCAGCGTCATGGGCAGCGCCAGAATGGACAGCACCGACATGACCGTGATCCAGCGCGCCTTGTCCACGCCCCACCAGGGGCTGATGACCATGGGGAACAGCAGCGCGCAGATGATGCCGGACACCATGATGGTGGCCACCTGGTTGAACACGCTCAGCTTGCCGCGGGCGGTGGTATCGCGGGTGGACAGCGGCACCATCAGGTTATGGCTCATGTTGTAGATGGTGTAGGCAAAGGAATAAAACAGGTTGTAGGAAAGCATGATCCAGACCACCTGCACGTCCTCGGAGGCCTGCGGCACCAAAAACAGCAGCAGGCCGGTGAAGGTCAGCAGCGGGGCCGAGATCAGCAGCCAGGGGCGTGCCTTGCCCTGCGGGGAATGTGTGTGGTCGATGATAGAACCCATGATCAGGTTGGTGATCGCGTCAATGACCTTGGACGCAATGGGGAACACGACCAAAAACGCGCCGCCCCACACGCCGGTCAGGCCCAGAACGTCGGTATAATAGACATTCAGGTAGGTGCCCAGCACCGCGTTGAGCAGCAGCGCGCCCGCCGGGCCGATCAGATAGCCCAGCCAGCGCTCCGGCGCGCGGACCTCCCCGGTTTTGACCTTGCTGTCAAACAGCGGCCCCTGCAAACGATCCAACGTCATAGCATGATCCTCCTGCTCTCAATTTTAACTGGAATAAATTGTAGCAGGACCGGCTGTT
>CALWNS010000103.1 GCA_944382805.1 uncultured Gemmiger sp.
CGGGGCGCTGCTGCGCGGCGCGGCGTTCCCCCCGGGGCTGCCGCCGCTGGAGGAACCGGCCGACTTCTGGCTGCTGCCGCTGGCCGCCCAGCAAAACGGCTGGCTGACCGCCCGGGCGGCGGACGAAGCCGCGGGCGCGGCCGGCGCCGATATCCTGCCGCTTTTGCTGCGCGCCCAGGCCGAGCCGCGCGGCGCGGCCAAGGCCCTGGCGCGCGCGGTCAAACACGCTGTTCTGTATAAGGAGGGAAGGCGATGAACGCCCAAAAGCCGCGGCTGTTTTACCTGGACCTGATCCGCGCGGCGGCGCTCCTCAGCATCCTGGTCATCCACTTTAACGCCACCGTTACCGGGTATTTTGCCTACCCGTCCCGGCTGTTCGGCTCCACGCTGCCGTTCGGCATCTATCTGGGCGATTTCGGCTCCTCGCTGTTCTTTATGGTGTCCGGCGCGGCGCTGTGCTACACCGCGCCGGCCGATTTTTCCGCCCCGGCCTTTTACAAAAAGCGCGCCCGCGCGGTCTACCCCATGTTCTGGCTGGCGTGGCTCATCTGCTTTACGGTGCGCTTTACCACCGTGCCCGGGGCCTTTGGCGGGGCGCGGGGCGCCACGCTGCTGCTCACGGCGCTGGGGCTGGACCACTTTGCGGTGGCCGCCGGCTGGGTGCAGCAGGACTTTGCCTGCGTGGGCGAATGGTTTTTGGGCAGCATCCTGTTTTTGTACCTGCTGTTCCCGCTGCTGCTGTGGCTGTGCCGGCGTTCCGGCCCGGCGCGCTGGGGCGGGTTCGCGGCGGCCTGCGCGCTGGGCGCGGCCGTCCACCTGGCCGGGTGGGACGCGCGCCTGGTGGCCATCCACCTGCCGGAGTTTTATTTCGGGATGCTGTTCGTGCTGCTGCCCCGGCGCGGGCAGGCCGCCGCGCTCGCCGCGGCGGCGGCCGGGCTGGCCGGGCTGTGGGCGGGGTGCGGCGCGGCGGCGGACGGCAAGATCCTCTGTGCGCTGTTCAGCGCCGCGGTGTTCGCCGCGCTGGCCCTGGTTTCCCGCCGGCTGCGCGGCGGGGCGTTCGTGCGGCTGTGCGCGCTGCTGAGCAAATATTCCTATGCGGTGTTTTTGTGCCACCATGTGCTGATCCAGCGGCTGGTGCGCGGGTTCGACCTTTCGGCTTTGTCCCGGCGGGACACGGTTTTGCTGTTTTTGTGCTACCTGGCGGCCACGGCTGCTGCTGCGGCCGGGCTGTACTGGCTCGACGGCCGGGTGCGCGCGGGCGTGCGGGGGTTGTGGCGCGGCCGCAGCGCATAAACGGCGGGCCGCGAGCGTAGATTTTTCCCTGTACAAACTGCGGCCGGTAGGCTATAATACAGATAGTTATTGTGGGGTGCGCC
This sequence comes from uncultured Gemmiger sp., assembly GCA_944382805.1. Taxonomy (GTDB): domain Bacteria; phylum Bacillota; class Clostridia; order Oscillospirales; family Ruminococcaceae; genus Gemmiger. The sequence continues at coordinate 1,377 of CALWNS010000103.1, forward strand.
CGCACCCAAGAACCGCCACGAAAGGGGAGACCGACTGTGCCGCAATTCTCTGTCACACTGGCCAAGATCGCGCAGGAATCCAACCTGACCACCGTCTACACGGCCAAGGACCTTTCCGAGGTCAAGGTCGTCACCGCCGAGGTATACCGCCCCGGCATCTTCCTGGCCGGGTACTACCAGTACTTTGACCGCACGCGCATCCAGATCATCGGCCTGACCGAACTTTCCTACCTGCAGGAGCTGGAACTGGACGTGCGCCGCGCCCATGTGGAAAAGCTGTTCAGCTTTGCCCCGCCGGCCATCATTCTGACCCGCGGGCTGGAACCGCTGCCCGAAATGCTGGAGTTTGCCAAAAAGTACGGCGTCGCGCTGCTGCGCTCGGCCGAAATGACCAGCCCCATGATGAGCAGCCTGATCACCACGCTCAACACCGAGCTGGCCCCGCGCATCACCCGCCACGGCGTTCTGGTCGAAGTGGCCGGCGAAGGGATGCTGATCCTGGGCGATTCCGGCGTGGGCAAAAGCGAGACCGCCATCGAGCTGGTCAAGCGCGGTCACCGCTTGGTGGCGGACGACGCCGTGGAGCTGCGCAAGGTATCCTCCCACAAGATCATGGGCATGGCCCCGGCCAACATCCGCCACTTTATCGAGCTGCGCGGCATCGGCATCATCAACGTGGCCCGCCTGTTCGGCGCCGGCGCGGTCAAGAACAGCGTCGAGGTCGAGATGGTCGTGGAGCTGGAACCGTGGGAGCGCACCAAGAACTACGACCGCACCGGCCTGGAAATGAACACCTACGACATCCTGGGCGTCTCGGTGCCCAGTATGCTGATCCCGGTCATGGCCGGGCGCAACCTGGCCGTCATCCTGGAAACGGCCGCCATCAACAACCGCCAGAAAGAGATGGGCTACAACGCCGCGCAGGAGCTGCTCAACAGCCTGGGGCTGCAGGGCGACGTGGGCATCGGCCTGTAAGGAACAAAACAAAAAGGAAGTGCCTATGCAAATCATTGCGGACCTGCACACCCATACCCTGTGCGCCTCCCATGCGTTCCACACGCTGCTGGAAATGGCCGCCGCGGCCGGCGCCATGGGCTACCGGGCGCTGGCCATGACCGACCACGCACCCGCCATGCCCGACGCGCCCCACGCCTGGCATTTCGGCAATTTCAGCGCGCTGCCGCGCGCGATCGGCCCGGTGGCGATGCTCTACGGCGCCGAGGTCAACGTGATGGACACCAAGGGCGGCCTGGACCTGCCGGACAGCCTTTTGCGCGGCATGGACTGGGTGGTGGCCTCCATCCACAGCCCCTGCGTGCCCGGCCTTTTGACCGAGCGCGAGGCCACCCGCCTGTGGCTGGGCGTGGCCGAAAACCCGTATGTGGACTGCATCGGCCATTCGGAGCAGCAGCACTATAAATACGACTACGACCTGGTCACCAAGGCGTTCGCCAAAAACAACAAGGTCGTGGAGATCAACGGCAATTCCTTTTTTGTGCGGCGGGACGGCGTGCCCAATATGCGCGCGCTGCTGCGCGCCTGCCGCGAAAACGGCTGCCGCATCGCGCTGGATTCGGACGCGCACAGCATCCGCCAGATGCAGGAGAACATGGCCGCCCTCATCGCCCTGATCGAAGAAGAAAACTTCCCGCAGGAGCTCGTCGTCAACGCCTCCGCCGCCGCGCTGGTGGCGGAGCTGCGCCGGCATGGCCGCGCCTGCGCGGAAGAAATAGGAGGAATTCTGCTATGAAATACACCATCGGCATCGACCTCGGCGGCACCACCATGACCGCCGGCGTAGTCAACGAAAACTACGAGATCCTGGGCAAGCTGACCTGGCCCACCCGCCTGCCCCGCCCCTCCAAGGACCTGGAAAAGGCCATGGCGGAGCTGTGCCGCGCCGTGGCCAAGCAATGCCGCGTATCCTTCGACCAGATCGAGTATGTGGGCATCGGCACGCCGGGCAGCGTCAACTTCAACACCGGCTTTGTGGGCTACAACACCAACTTCGGCTACTACGACTGGAACCTCGGCCCCGACATGGCCGCGCTGCTGGGCTGCCGCGTCTATGTCGAAAACGACGCCAACGCCGCCGCTTTTGGCGAATACCTGGCCGGCGGCGCCAAGGGCTACCGCGACGCGGTCATCGTGACGCTGGGCACCGGCATCGGCAGCGGCATCATCCTTTCCGGCAAGATCATGCGCGGCTTCAACTTTGCCGCCGGCGAGATCGGCCACACCGTCATCGTCAAGGACGGCCGCGCCTGCAACTGCGGCCGCCGCGGCTGCTGGGAGCGGTACGCCTCCTCCCGCGCGCTCAGCGAGGACGCGCGCGAAGCCATGCGCCAGGACCCCGACACCCTGATGTGGAAGCTCGCCGGCGACCTGGACCACGTCAACGCCAAAGTCCCCTTTGACGCCATGGCGGCCGGCGACGCCACCGCCCGCCGCGTGGTGGAGACCTGGGTGGAGTATGTCGGCTGCGGTGTGGCCAACGTGGTCAACACCTTCCAGCCGGAGGTCATCTGCATCGGCGGCGGCGTGTCCAACCAGGGCGAAGTGCTGCTGGGACCCGTGCGCGCCTATGTGGAAAAAGAGACCCGCAACATCACCTGCGGCAGCTGCCCGGCCATCTGCGCCTGCCAGCTGCACAACGATGCCGGCGTGATCGGCGCGGCCTTCCTGGCCGAATCCATCTGAAAGAACGGAGAACGCTATGCCAGCATCCATCCCGGAACTTGTGCGGGACCTGCGCGCCGCGCGGCTGCCCTGCGCCGAAAACGAACCCCTGGCCCGGCACACCACCTTCCGCATCGGCGGGCCGGCGGCGGTGTTCTGCTGCCCGCAGACGGTGGCGGAACTGACCCGCACGCTGGAACTGTGCCGCGCGCACGGCGTGCGAACCTACCTGCTGGGCAACGGTTCCAACATCCTGTTTGCCGACGCCGGCTTTGCCGGCGCGGTCGTCTGCCTGACCGGCCTGGCCACCCCCGTCTCGGTGGAAAAAGGCCCCGGCTGCCGGGTGACCGTGCGCGCGGGGGCCGGGCGCAGCCTGGCGGCGCTGTGCCGCGAAGTGTGCGCCGCCGGCCTGACCGGCCTGGAGTTTGCCTACGGCATCCCCGGCACGGTGGGCGGCGCGGTGTATATGAACGCCGGCGCCTACGGCGGCGAGATCAAGGACGTGATCGAATCGGTCACCTGCCTGGACGGCGGCCTGCGCCTGCGCACGCTGCCGGCGGCCGCGCTGGCGCTGGGCTACCGCACCAGCATTTTTGAAACGCAGCCCTGGTGCATCCTGGAGGCTTCCTTTACCTTAACGGCCGACCCCGGCGGCCCCGCCGCCGTGGCCGCGCGCATGGAGGACTTTATGGCCCGCCGGCGGGATAAGCAGCCGCTGGACCTGCCTTCGGCCGGCAGCACCTTCAAGCGGCCGGCCGGCGCGTTCGCCGGCCGGCTCATCGAACAGTGCGGGCTGTGCGGCTTTGCGGTCGGCGGCGCCGCCGTGAGCGAAAAACACTGCGGGTTCGTGGTCAACAAGGGCGGCGCCACCTGCGCCGACGTGCTGGCCCTGACCGAACAGGTCGCCCGCATCGTCAAGGAAAAAACCGGCTATACGCTGGAACGCGAGATCCGCGTGGTCGAATAGCAGCAAAACGCGGGGCGGCGCGCCCCTTGTGAGGGAACGGCAATGAATTTTCTGGTGGTAACGGGCCTTTCCGGCGCGGGCAAATCCATGGCGGCCAACGTGCTGGAGGACATCGGCTTTTTCTGTATCGACAACATCCCGGCGGGGCTGCTGCCCCGCCTGGTCGATTTTGCCCTGCAGGGCGAAAACCAGCTGCAGCGCGTGGCGGTGGTCATGGACATCCGCGGCCTGCGCTCGCGCGAGGCGGTGGAAAGCGCCCTGCGCGCGCTGGACGACAAAAAGGTCGATTACGACATCCTGTTCCTGGACGCCTCCGACGCCGTCATCCGCCGCCGCTACAAGGAGACCCGCCGCCTGCACCCCATGACCCAGGGCGGTCAGCTGCCCATAGACGAGGCCATCCGCCGCGAGCGGGAAATCTTGCAGCCCTTGCGGGAGCGGGCGCGCTATGTGATCGATACCTCGCAGTATTCCGCCGCGCAGAACCGCGAGCGCATCTGCGGGCTGTTCCTGAACAAGGGCGACTGCGCCATGTCGCTCACCATCGTCTCGTTCGGCTTCAAGTACGGCCTGCCGCAGGAGGCCGACATCGTGCTGGACGTGCGCTGCCTGCCCAACCCGTTCTATGTACCGGAACTCAAGGAGCTGACCGGGCTGGACCAGCCGGTCGTGGATTACGTCATGCAGAGCGAAGAATCGCGGGAACTGCTGCGCCGCTACGAAAGTATGCTGGAATTTTCGCTGCCGCTGTATGTCAAGGAGGGCAAAAACCAGCTGGTGGTGGCGGTGGGCTGCACGGGCGGCAAGCACCGCTCCATCACCTTTGCCCGCAAACTGGGCGAATTCTGCGAAAAGCTGGGCTACCAGCCCGTGGTCATGCACCGCGACGCCAAGCGCACGATGTAAACCGGCGGCGGGGGCAAACGCAAGCCAAAAACGGAAAGGGGGCGGGCAGCGCCATGAGTTTTTCCCAGGATGTCAAAAACGAGATCCTGCGCCGCAAGATCACCCGCCCCTGCTGCTGCGCGGCGGCGGCCTATGCGGTGGCCTGTTTTGGCAAATATTTTGACGAAAACGGCATCGTTTTGCAGACCGAGTCCGAAGGCGTGGCCAATTTTGCGCTGCGTATGTACGCCCGCTGCGGCATCCCCGGCACGGTGCTGCGCAAGGAGCGCCCCGCCGGCCCGGTGTTCGAATTCAGCGTCAAGCAGCCGGCCGCCGTGCGCAAGGCGCTGGAACTGTTCGGCCACACCGGGCGCGAGACCGCGCTGCGCATCCGCCCCGGCTGCTTCAAGTGCCAGAACTGCGTCTCCTGCTTCGTGTCCACGGCGTTTTTGTGCTGCGGCACCGCCAACGACCCGGAAAAGGGCTATAACATCGAATTCCTGTCCAGCCGCTACCAGCTTTCGCAGCAGCTGGAATCCATTTTGGCGGAACACGAGTTCCACCCCCACCGCGCCCTGCGCAAGGGCGCCAGCACCGTCTATGTCAAGGCGGCCGACCATATCGAGGACCTGCTTGCCTTTATGGGCGCCGGTAACGCGGCCATGCGCATCATGGAGCAGCGCGTGTACAACGACGTGCGCAACAAGACCAACCGCCTTTCCAACTGCGAAACGGCCAACATGGGCAAAAGCGTGCAGGCCGCGGTGCAGGTGCTGCAGGCCATCCGCTGCCTGGAACAGGCCGGCGCGCTGGACGCCTTGCCCGACCCGCTGCCCGCCACCGCCCGCCTGCGCATGGCCCACCCGGACCTGCCGCTGGCGCAGCTGGGCCGCAAGTTCGACCCGCCCGTGAGCAAGGCCGGGCTTTCCCACCGTTTCAAGCGCATCCAGCAGGCGGCCGAGCGCCTGCAGGCCGCGCAGCAGCCCACGGCCCCGCCGCCGGGAAAGGAGCACCATGGCTGAAGCACCCGCCCGCCAATTTACCCACCTGCACCTGCATACCGAGTACAGCCTGCTGGACGGCGCCTGCCGCATCGACCGGCTGTTCGACCGCATCAAGGAGCTGGGCCAGACCGCCGTGGCCATCACCGACCACGGCGTTATGTACGGCTGCGTGCAGTTTTACGACGCCGCCGTGGCCGCCGGCATCCGGCCCATCATCGGCTGCGAGGTGTATGTGGCCACCCGCACCCGCTTTGACAAGGTCAACCGCATCGACGGCAACAACCACCTTGTGCTGCTGTGCAAAAACGAGACCGGCTACAAAAACCTGATCAAGCTGGTATCGGCCGGCTTCCTAGAGGGCTTTTACTCCAAGCCCCGCATCGACAAAGACCTGCTGGAGGCCCACCACGAAGGCCTGATCTGCCTGTCGGCCTGCCTGGCCGGCGAAGTGCCGCAGGCCATCCTGTCCGGCGACTACGAGCGCGCCAAGCAGGCGGCGCTGTACTACCGCGACCTGTTCGGCGCCGGCAACTATTACATCGAACTGCAGGACCACGGCCTGCAGGAGGATAACGTCGTGCTGCCCCAGCTCATCCGCCTCTCGCGTGAGACGGGCATCCCCCTGGCGGCCACCAACGACGCGCACTACCTGCGGCGCGAGGACGCCAAGATGCAGAGCATCCTGCTGTGCATCCAGACCGGCAAGACCATCGCGGACGCCGACCGCATGGAGTTCCAGACCGATGAATTCTATGTAAAAAGCACCGATGAGATGTACGATTTGTTCTCCATGGTGCCCGAAGCCTGCGAAAACACCAACAAGATCGCTGAGCAGTGCCGGTTCGACTTCCATTACGGCGAGACCAAGCTGCCCTACTTCAAAGCGCCCGACGGGCTGGACAACCAGACCTACTTCGAAACGCTCTGCCGCGAAGGGCTGGCGCGCCGCTACCCCGGCGGCGTCACCGCCGAACTGCGCGAACGGCTGGACTACGAGATCGGCGTGATCGGCAAAATGGGGTACACGAACTACTACCTCATCGTCTACGATTTCATCAACTACGCCAAAAGCCGCGGCATCCCCGTCGGCCCCGGGCGCGGCTCCGGCGCGGGCAGCCTGGCGGCGTACTGCGTGGGCATCACCGACATCGACCCCATTCGCTACAACCTGATCTTCGAGCGCTTTTTGAACCCCGAGCGCGTCTCCATGCCCGACTTTGACGTAGACTTCTGCTACGAGCGCCGGCAGGAGGTCATCGACTACGTCAACGAAAAGTACGGCCGCGACCATGTGGCCCAGATCGTCACCTTCGGCACCATGGCCGCCCGCGCCGCCGTGCGCGACGTCGGCCGCGTGATGGGCCTGCCCTACCAGGATGTGGACAAGGTGGCCAAGCTGATTCCCATGGAGCTGAAGATGACGCTGCAGCGCGCGCTGGAGGTGTCGCCCGACCTCAAGTCCCTGTACGAGGCCGACCCGCAGGTACACGAACTGATCGAAACTTCGCTCAAGGTCGAAGGGATGCCGCGCAACGCCTCCACCCATGCGGCCGGCGTGGTCATCACGCGGGAGGCGGCTACCGAATACGTGCCGCTCGGCTCCAACAACGGCGTGCCGGTCACCCAGTTCAACATGACCGAGATCGAGCGCCTGGGCCTGCTCAAAATGGACTTTTTGGGCCTGCGCACGCTGACCGTCATCCGCGATACCGAGACCGCCGTGCAGCGCTTTGCGCCGGACTTTACCCACGAGAGCATCGACTACGACGACCCCGCCACCTACGCCATGCTGGCCCGCGGCGAGACCGAGGGCATCTTCCAGCTGGAATCTACCGGCATGACCCAGGTGCTGACCGCGATGCGCCCCAAAAACCTGGAGGACATCATCGCCCTGATCTCGCTGTACCGCCCCGGGCCGATGGATTCCATCCCCACCTACCTGCGCAACCGCCGCGAGCCGGATAAGGTCACCTACAAGACCCCGCAGCTGGCCCATATCCTGGACGTGACCAACGGCTGCATCGTCTACCAGGAACAGGTCATGCAGATCTGCCGCGAACTGGCCGGCTTCAGCTTTGGCCAGGCGGACAACGTCCGCCGCGCCATGAGCAAGAAAAAGCTCAAGGTCATGGAGGCCGAGCGCGCCCACTTTGTACACGGCTGCGCCGACCCCGGCAAGGAATGCCCCGGCTGCGTGCGCAACGGCATCCCGGAGCGGGTGGCCAACGAGATCTATGACGAGATGATCTCCTTCGCCTCCTATGCGTTCAACAAATCCCACGCGGCCTGCTACGCCTATGTCGCGTTCCAGACCGCCTACCTCAAATGCCACTACCCGCGCGAGTTCATGGCCGCGCTGCTGACCAGCGTGCTGGACAACACGGACAAGGTCATTGAATATTCGGCCGAATGCCAGCGCTTGGGCATCAAGGTGCTGCCGCCGGACATCAACGTGTCCCGCGGGGGCTTTACGGTGGACGGCGAAAACATCCGCTTTGGCCTGAACGCGGTCAAATCGGTGGGCCGCGGCCTGATCGAAGCGGTCGTGCGCGAGCGCGCGCAGCGCCCCTACCGCAGCCTGTACGATTTCTGCAAGCGGCTGCACGGGGCCGAACTGAACCGCCGCGCGCTGGAAAACCTGATCCGCGCCGGCGCGTTCGACGCCCTGGAACCCAGCCGCCACGGCATGATGCAGAGCGTGGAACCGCTGCTGAAAAGCGTGGAGAGCGACGCCCGCCAGAACCTGGAGGGCCAGCTTGACCTGTTCGCCGCGCTGGGCGGCGCGTCCCAGGGCGCCGAGGACTACCAGGTGCCCGATCTGCCGGAATACCCCGCCGCCGAACTGCTCAAGATGGAAAAGGAGGTTTCCGGCCTGTACCTGTCCGGCCACCCGCTGGACGCCTACCGCCCGCTGATCGCCAAGGTCGCCACCTGCACGCTGGCCGGCCTGGCGCAGGAGGAGACCGCCCGCAAGCTGGACGGCCAGATCGTGACCATCCTGTGTACGGTGGTCAAGAACAAGGTCATGACCACCAAGTCCAACACGCTGATGGCCTTTACCACCGTCGAGGACCTGACCGGCACCATGGAACTGCTGGTGTTCCCGCGCGTGTTCGCGGCCTGCCGCGCCCTTTTGCAGGAAAACGCCGTCATCATCGCGCAGGGCCGCGTCTCTTATAAAGAGGACGAGGGCACCCGCCTGCTGGTGGAAAGCGTGCTGCCGGCGCAGGGGTACGACCCCGCGCGCTCCTTTGCCGAAAACGCCGGCGCCCCCCGCCGCGACCGCGCGGCCGAAGAAGCAGGCAGCCTGTGGCTGCTGGTGCCGTCGCGCCAAAGCCGCCAGATGGCCCGCATAGAAAACCTGCTGCACAATATTTTTGACGGCCGCACGCCGGTCTACTTCAAGTTTGAGGATTCCGGCCAGTATATGCGCGCGCCGCAGTCGCTGTGGGCCAACGACGGCCCGCTGCTGCGCGCCGAGCTGGAACGCATCCTGGGTGAAGGGCACGTCCGGGCAAGAGCTGCGAAATAAATCCATGCTTTTGCACTATTTATCCATCAGACCGGCCGCGCCGGGATGGTATAATAGAACATAGGGCCATTGTTACGCTTTTAACAACAAGCGCCCGCCAAGCAACAACTGCAAAACAAAGGGAACTTTCACGACCATGCTGCCCAAAAAGCAGGGGAGGGGAACTTTTATGTCCAAGGAGATCAAAAGCATCGGTGTGCTGACCAGCGGCGGCGACGCCCCCGGCATGAACGCGGCGGTGCGCGCCATCGTGCGTACCGGCATCACCAAGGGCTACCGCATGATGGGCATCCAGCGCGGCTACAACGGCCTGATCAACGGCGAAGTGTACGAAATGAACGTGCGCAGCGTCTCCGAGATCATCCACCGCGGCGGCACCATCCTGTACACGGCGCGCTGCCTGGAATTCAAAACGCGGGAAGGCCAGGCCAAGGGTCTGGCCCGCTGCAAGGAGCTGGGCATCGACGCGCTGGTGGTCATCGGCGGTGACGGCTCGTTCATGGGCGCCCGCGCGCTGGCCAACCAGGGCATCCCCTGCGTGGGCATCCCCGGCACCATCGATAACGACATCGCCTGCAGCGAGTACACCATCGGCTACGACACGGCCATGAACACCGCCGTGGAAGCCATCGACAAACTGCGCGACACCACCCAGAGCCACGACCGCTGCAGCGTGGTCGAAGTCATGGGCCACCACGCCGGCTACATCGCGCTCAACGTGGGCATCGCCACCGGCGCGCTGGCCGTGCTGCTGCCGGAGCGCCCGTTCGACTTCGAGCGCGACATCCTGCAGCGGATGCGCACCACCCAGGGCACCGGCAAAAAGCACTTTATCATCATCGTGTCCGAAGGCGTCGTCGGCGCGCAGGACCTGGCCAACCAGATCCAGGCGGCCACCGGCGTGGACTCCCGCGCCACCGTGCTCGGCCACATCCAGCGCGGCGGCTCGCCCACCGTGCGCGACCGCGTCAACGCTTCGCTCATGGGCTACCATGCGGTGGACCTGCTCGACCGCGGCATCTACAACCGCGTGGTGGCCGTCTCCGGCGGCAAGATCGTGGACTACGATGTCAACGTCGCCCTGTCGATGCACAAGACCATCGACGACCACGAGATCGAGATCGCCAACACCATCTCCATCTAAGGCAAAACCGCAAAACAAAATAAAAAAGTTCTTGCAAACCGGCGCAATGTGTGGTATGATAGTTCGGCAATACGCACGCATTGCGCTGTTTTTTTGTGCCCAAAAACGGCCACACTGTTCTTGGGTTAGGGAACGGGCTACGCAGTGCGGAGGGTACAAACTAAATTTTTGGAGGAAAAAACTATGGCAGTCGTTTCTATGAAGCAGCTTCTCGAAGCCGGTGTCCACTTTGGCCACCAGACCCGTCGCTGGAACCCCAAGATGGCGAAGTACATCTTTACCGAGCGCAACGGCATCTACATCATCGACCTGCAGAAGACCGTGAAAAAGCTGGACGAGGCGTACAACTTCGTGCGCGAGACCGCGGCCAACGGCGGCGAGATCCTGTTCGTCGGCACCAAAAAGCAGGCCCAGGAGTCCATCCGTGACGAAGCCACCCGCTGCGGTATGCACTACGTCAACGCCCGCTGGCTGGGCGGTATGCCGACCAACTTCCGCACCATCCGCAAGCGCATCGACCGCATGGAGCAGCTCAAGGCCATGCAGGAGGACGGCACCTTCGACCTGCTGCCCAAGAAAGAAGTCGTCAAGCTCGAGCTGGAGATGGAAAAGCTGAACAAGTACCTCGGCGGCGTCAAGGACATGAAGACCCTGCCCAAGGCCCTGTTCATCGTGGATCCGCACAAGGAGCGCATCGCCGTTTCCGAAGCCCGCAAGCTGCACATCCCCATCGTCGCCATCGTGGATACCAACTGCGACCCCGATGAGATCGATTACGTCATCCCCGGCAACGACGACGCTATCCGTGCCGTCAAGCTGATCTCCGGCGCTATGGCCGACGCCGCCCTGGAAGGCAAGCAGGGCGAGCAGGACGCCCCCGCCGCCGAGGAGCCGGCCGCCGAGGCTGCCGCTGAATAAGCGACCAAGTTGAATAAAACCATCATTTTTATACAGAAAGGATAATATTCTATGGCTATTTCCGCTAAGGACGTTATGGAACTGCGCAAGCAGACCGACTGCGGCATGATGGAATGCAAAAAGGCGCTGACCCAGGCGGACGGCAACTTCGAGAAGGCCATCGAGATCCTGCGCGAGCAGGGCCTGGCCACCGCCAACAAAAAGGCCGGCCGCATCGCGGCCGAAGGCATGGTCTATGCCGCCGCCTACCCCAACTGCGCCGTGGTGGTCGAAGTCAACGCCGAGACCGACTTCGTGGCCAAGAACGATAAGTTTGTCGAATTCACCAAGGACCTGGCCCAGGTCGTGGCCGAGCAGGCGCCCGCCGACGTCGAGGCCCTGATGGGCTGCAAGATGGGCGAAGGCACTGTGGACGACGCCCTCAAGGCCCTGATCCTGGTCATCAAGGAGAACATCAAGGTCCGCCGCTTTGCCCGCTACGAGGGCCATTGCGCCGCCTACGTCCACGGCGGCGGCACCCACGGCGTCATCGTCCAGTTCAACACGAGCGACGACGTGGCCGCCAAAGAGGGCTTTGCCGCTTTCGGCAAGGACATCGCCATGCAGATCGCTGCGGCCAACCCCAGCTACCTGTGCGAGTCCGCCGTGCCGGCTGACGTGATCGCCAAGGAGAAGGAGATCATCCTGGCCCAGATGGCCAACGATCCCAAGACCGCCAACAAGCCCGATGCCATCAAGGAAAAGATGGCCGTCGGCAAGCTGGGCAAGTTCTACAAGGAGAACTGCCTGGTCGACCAGGCCTTCATCAAGGACGGCAGCATGGACGTGAAGAAGTACGTTGAAGCCACCGCCAAGGAGCTGGGCGGCAGCATCGAGATCGCCGCCTACACCCACTTCGTCAAGGGCGAAGGTTTGGAGAAGAAAACCGAAGATTTTGCTGCGGAGGTCGCCGCCGCGATCAAGGGCTGAGTCGTTCGGGGGCAGCTGAAACTGCCTGAAAAGGCGGCATAACTGCCAAATACAAGAACCTGTATCGGGGTCGTTGGGGGAACATTCCCCTGCGGCTCCGATATTTTTGTCCCCGGGGCCGCGCGGCGGCCGGGCAGGGGGGGTATTCGGCAGCCCGCCGCGCCGGGCTGCGCCCGCGCCGCCGCTTTTACATCCGGCTGTTCCGTGTTAAAATGTAACAACAGCTTTAAGACAAAATCTTAAATGGGGAGGGGTAAACGAAACCCCGCCCGGCGGCGCTTGGCGCGCCGCGCGCGCCGCCGCGTGGGCGGCAACTAAAATATGAACGCTGCACAGTGAAGAAAAATGCCGCACTGGAAAAATTTCCCGCGATTCTACACGCCGGATAATTTTGAAACGCACTGCCTGTCGAATTGTGACAATGTAATAGGAATTCAGACGCAATACAAAAAGTGTCACAGAAATCAAAAGAAAAGTTTGTGCAATGTCACATTCGGATTTTTATCGCAATCCGCAGAAATTATGATATAATAGAACTGTAAAAGAATCGCATAGCATAACTGCGCGCTTTTGGGGCGCGCGGCGGGCGTGCGGCCCCGCGCAAAAGCGCGGCCGGCCGCCCGATCCGCAAGGGGGGTGAAGCAATGAAGGACAAACGAGCCGCCAACCGGCTGCTCACGCTGTGCCAGATCGTGGTCGGTCTGGCCGTGGCGGCGGGGCTTGGGTGGATCGGCACGCGCCTGTACGGCTACGCGCAGGCCCGCGCCGGCTACCGGCAGATCGCCGGGTCGTACACCGCGGCCCAGCCCTCCGGGGCGGAAAGCCAGGACACACAGGCCGCCGGCGGCCTGGCTGTCGACTTCGCCGCCCTGCAGGCCGCTTACCCGGACGCGGTGGCCTGGCTGCAAATGGACGACCTGCCGGACATCAACTACCCGGTCATGCAGGCGGACGATAACAACTACTACCTGCGCCGCGCACCGGACGGCACGCACTCGGACCCCGGCAGCCTGTTTGTGGACTGCGCCAACTTTGGCGTGACCGACCCTTACGTGCTGATCTACGGCCACCATATGCAGGACGGCAGTATGTTCGCCGGCCTGCTCAACTACCAGGACGAAGCATTTTACCGCGAAGGTTCCGGCTGCTTCACCCTCTATACGCCGGAGGGCGCCCGCCGTTACCAGATCTTTGCCGTTCAATTTGCGGACGATACCAGCCCGCTCTACACCCTCGGCTTTGTGCAGGACGAAGCGTTCGATGCTTTCCTGCAACAGGCCAAAGCGGGTTCCCTGTACGATACCGGCGTCAGCGTCGGCGCCGGGGACCAGGTGCTCAGCCTGAGCACCTGCGCCACCGTCGGCGGGGAGGGCAAGCTGATCGTCAGCGCCAAATACATCGGCGGCGAATGACCGCCAACGCACGGGGCTGGCCCCGAAACTTTTCGAGAAAGGTTGAGAAAACATGAAGCATCCATTTACCAAGCGGCTCCTGGCCCTGGCGCTGTCCTTCAGCCTGGCCGCCGCCCTGGCGCTGCCCGCGCTGGC
>CALWNS010000104.1 GCA_944382805.1 uncultured Gemmiger sp.
TGCTGCTGGTGGAGCTGCTGGTGCTGGCGGCCATCGGCGGCGGCATATGGCTGTGGCGGCGCGGGGACCTGGGCGCGCGCCCGGCCGCGCAGAACTACGGCACCGAGGTGTTTGACAAAACGGCCGCCAACTACCTGCAAAACGCCATGGACAAGCAGCCCGGCGTGGCCGGCTACCTGGCGTTCCCCGGGCAGGAGGGCCGCTTTGTCTATACCGCCCAGCCGCAAACCGAGGACGGCGCGCCGGCCGCCTACGCCGTGTTCGCCGGCGAAAACTGGCTGGGCAGCGCCGCGCCCAGCAACACCACGCTGCGCCTGAACGACGGCCTGGCCGCCCTGGAGCAGGCCGAAACCCTGCAGCAGAACAACGGCTTTACGCTGTATCTGCCCGGGCAGGTCTACCGCTGCAAGGTGGTGGCGGTCTATTACTACGACCCCAACGACGCCATGGCCTTTGACCCGGCGGGCTATACCGACCTTTCGGACTATTACCGTTACCTGGACTTTTCGCTCGGCGCCGGCGCGCGCAGCCTGTATGACACCGGCAATGCGACCGCCGACAACGAGACCTTCCTGACCCTGGTCGGCCCCAGCGGTACCGAGGGCGTGCAGCTCTGCGTGACCGGCCGCGTGATCGGCAGCCAGGAGGACCCCGCCCTTTCGGCCGAAGTATCCACCAACGAAAGCGCCCTGCTGCCTACGTCCATGTACGCCGCGGCCGGCCGCCAGGCGCCGGAGCCGGGCGCCGTGTTCAGCGAACAGATGACCCGCTATACCGACCTGACCGGCGCGCGCGCCGGCAGCGGCCAGGGCGCCGCCGCCGGCCGGCCGTCCGGCGGCAGCCAGGCGGGGGAGGGCGCGGCCGCCCCGGACAGCGAGATCGACGACATCACGCAGCATACCCAGGACGTGATCGAAGCCGCCAACGACCTGATGTCCGGCCTAAGCGATATTGCCGGCCAGGCCGGCGCGGTGGAAAGCGACATCCACCAGGGCTCGGAGGGCAGCCTGCCCACCCAGTCCGTAACGGTGGACAGCGTGACCAACGCGGCCCCGCCCGCCGCCACCCCCGCGCCCACGCCGGCCCCGGAAACGGGCGGCGAAACGGGCGGGGAGACCGGCAGCGAACAGCCGGCCCCGGACCCCACGCCCGCCCCGGACCCCGCCCCGGCCGAGACCATCAACGTGACCATGAACGGCACGGCGCAGACGATGGACCTGGTGCGCTGCCTGGCCATGATCGCCCAGAACGAGCTTGGCTCCAACGCCCCGGCCGAAGCGTACAAGGCCCAGTGCGTGGCCGCCCACTGCTGGATCCTGAGCCAGGGGGGCTACCCCTCGGTGGCGGGGGCGGAACCCGGCGCGGCCGCGCTGGCCGCCGCGCAGGAGGTCGCGCGCGTGCTGGTGACCTATAACGGCGAAGTTTGCTTTACGCCCTACTTTGCTTCGGCCTCCACCGGCACGGCGGCCTCCAGCGAAGTATGGGGCGGCACCATCCCCTACCTGGTGGCGGTGGACAGCCCCTACGACCAGAGCACCGCCACCAACTGGAACACCAACGGCTACAACACCGGCTGCGCGCGCTTCTCCCGCCAGAAGCTGCAGGAGCGCATCCTGGAAAAAATGGGGGTGGACCTGTCCGGCGTGGACCCCAACAACTGGTTCACCATCCTTTCCACCAACGCCTACGGCTGGGTCAACCAGATCCAGATCGGCCCCAACGCCAGCGGCAACGATACCTGTTCCGGCCGTTGGTTCCGCGAAACGCTGACCGCCGGCTGCAGCGTGGACGGCCGCAGCCTGCGCAGCCACTGCTTTACCGTCAGCTACGACGCGTCGCTCGACTGCTTCATCTTTGACGTCAAGGGCTACGGCCACGGCTGCGGCATGAGCCAGTGGGGCGCCATCGGCTACGCCAACCACGGCTGGAGCTACCGGGACATCCTGGCCCACTACTACCCCGGCACCACCCTTGTCACCTACTAAGTATGACTAGCGCCCCCTTCCTCTGCGTACACTAGCAGGGGAAGGGGGCTTTGTTCATGTCGTTACCACGCCTGCGCCCGCTGCCGGCTTTGCGGCGCGCGGCGGCCCGGCCGGGGCTGGATGTGCCGTTTTTGGCCGTTTTGCTGGCGCTGCTGTGCTGCGGGCTGCTCATGCTGTACTCGGCCGGGTACGCGGTGGCGCTGTACCGCCGCGGCGACGCCTACACCTACATCCGCCCGCAGCTGCTGTTTGCGGCGCTGGGGGTGCTGGCCATGTACGCGGCCTCGCTCGTCGATTACCATATCTGGCACCGCCTGGCCTGGCCGGTGCTGGGCGTTTCGCTGGTGCTGCTCGTTTTGGTGCTGTTCATGCCGGAATACAACGGCTGCAAGCGCTGGATCGTGCTGCCTGGCCTGGGCACGCTGCAGCCCAGCGAGATCGCCAAGTTTGCGGTGGTGCTGGTGTTTGCGCACCTGATCTCGCTCAACCACGACCGCATGAAAAGCTTTGCCGCCGGGGTGCTGCCGTTCGCCCTGGTGCTGGGCGCGGTGGCGGTGCTTATGCTGCTGGAACCGCACTTGTCGGGCACGGTGCTCATTTTGGGCATCGGCGCGGTGCTCATGTTCGTGGGCGGCACGGGGCTGAAATGGTTCGGCCTGGCCGCGGCGCTGGGCGCGGGGGCCATCGCCGCGGCGGTGGTGCTGCTGCCGGACCTGGTGCCCTATGCGGCCGGCCGGCTGGCCTCCTGGCTGGACCCGTTCGCAGACCCTTTGGGCGAGGGCCACCAGACCATCCAGAGCCTGTACGCCATCGCTTCGGGCGGGCTGGCGGGGCTGGGGCTGGGCAACAGCCGGCAAAAGTACCTCTATGTGCCCGAACCGCAGAACGACTTTATCTTTTCCATTCTGTGCGAAGAACTGGGCTTTGCGGGCGCGGCGCTGGTCATTGCGCTGTTCCTGGCGCTGTTTTTGCGCGGGATGCAGCTGGCCGTGCGCGCGCGGGATAAGTTCGGCGCGCTGCTCACGGTCGGCTTTGTCACCCAGGTCACGCTGCAGGCGGTGCTCAACATCGCCGTGGTCACCAACACCATCCCCAACACCGGCATCAGCCTGCCGTTTTTCTCCTCCGGCGGCACCAGCTTGCTCATGCTGCTGGGCGAAATGGGCGTCGTGCTCTCGGTCTCCCGCCAGGCGGACGCGCGCTGAACGGGCGAACCGTCCGAAAAAGTGTTGACAAAACCGGAGGGATGTGTTATAACAGCCTAAACCGATGAAGCGAAAGTAAAACTGCAAGCGCACCTACAGAGAGCCCCCGGCGCTGGGAACGGGGCGGAAAGCGGCGCAGACAAATGGTTCGCCGAGGGCGCGGGGAAACGGCCGCCAGGCCGCAGTATCCGCTGCCGGCTGCCCCCGTTACCGGGCAGGGGAGTGTTGGCTCCCCGCAGAGCGGCCGCTGTTTTGGCGGCAAGCAAGGTGGCACCACAGGTATTTTTCCTGCCCTTGCACAGAAGCAACTTCTGTGCGGGGGCAGTTTTCGTTTCTGCGCAGACCAAACCGGAGGAGGCGAAACCGTTGAAGATCCGCTTAAAAGAACGATGGCGCAGCGCGCGCTTGGTCCCGTATCCCACCCTACACCGCACAACAGAAAGGAACATCACCATGAAAAAGACCATCGCCCTGCTGACCGCCGCCATGTTTGCCCTGTCCCTGGCCGCCTGCGGCGCTTCCTCCACCGCCCCCGCCGACGAAAACGCCGCCGCCCCGCAAAGCGGCGCCACCGCCGCCACGGCCGATGAGAACGCCGCCGACGGCGTGCGCATCGCCATTGTGCAGCAGATGGACCACGCCAGCCTGGACCAGATCCGCGCCGCCATCGAGGCCGAACTCGACGCCCAGGCCGCCGCGCAGGGCATTACCGTCGAGTACGAGGTGTTCAACGGCCAGAACGACGCCACTACCCTGAACCAGATCGGCACCCAGGTCATTGCCGACGGCTACGACGCCATCATCCCCATCGCCACGCTGGCCGCCCAGTGCATGGCCAACGCGGCCGCCGAAAACGAGACCCCGGTCGTCTACGCCGCCATCTCCGACCCGGCCGCCGCCGACCTGACCGGCATTTCGTACGTGACCGGCACCTCCGATTACCTGGACACCGAGCTGATCCTGGACATGATGCTCGCCGCCAGCCCCGACGTTGCCACCGTCGGCCTGCTGTACTCCAATTCGGAGCCCAACTCCGAAGCCGCCATCGAGACGGCCAAAGCCTACCTGGACGCGCACAGCATCGCGTATGTGGAGGCCACCGGCAACACCAACGACGAAGTGCTTGCGGCCGCCGTGACGCTGGCCGACCAGGCCGACGCCGTCTTTACTCCCACCGATAACGTCATCATGGCCGCCGCCGGCGCCGTGGCCGAAACCTTTACCGAAGCCGGCGTTTCGTATTACGCCGGGGCCGACAGCTTTGTGACCGCCGGCGCGCTGGCTACCTGCGGCGTCAACTACGATGAGCTGGGCGCCGCCACGGCCGACCTGGCGCTGGAAGTGCTGCAGAGCGGCACGGTGCCGGAGTACGAGATCGTGCCCGGCGGCGTCATTACCGTCAACACCGAGACCGCCGCCGCCCTTGGCATCGACCCGTCCGTCTACGGCGGCGACGGCGCGCAACTGGTCGAAGTGACCACCGCCGCCGAGTAAGCGCGGCCCGCATCCTTACCCGAAAGGCAGGCTACCAACCACCATGTTTTCGCTTTCCATCCTGCAAAGCGCCCTGGAACTGGGCTGCATCTATTCGCTGGTCGCACTGGCGCTGTTCTTGAGTTTCCGCGTGCTCAACATCGCTGATATGACCACCGACGGCGCGTTCACGCTGGGCTGCGCTGTCTCGGCCACCGCCGCGGTGGCCGGCCACCCGGTGCTGGGGCTGTTCCTGGCCCTGGCGGCCGGCGCGGCGGCCGGCGCCATCACCGCCCTGCTGCAGACCCGCCTGGGCGTGCCGTCCATCCTGGCCGGCATCGTGACCAACACCGGGCTGTACACGGTCAACCTGGCGGTCATGGGTTTTTCCTCCAACGTGCCCATGCTCAAAACGACCACCGTCTTTACCATGCTGCAGGATGTGCTGGGCAAGGATTCGCCCTACAAGCTGCTCATTGCGGCCGTGGCCGCGGCGGCGGCCTGCGCGGCGCTCGTGTGGTTTTTGGGCACGCGGCTGGGCCTTTCCATCCGCGCCACCGGCGATAACCCCGATATGGTGCGCGCCAGTTCCATCAACACCGCCTTTACCATCCTGGTCGGCCTGTGCGTGTCCAACAGCCTGACCGCCCTTTCGGGCGCGGTGCTCGCGCAGTACCAGCGCTCGGCCGATATCAACCTGGGCACCGGCATGGTGGTCATCGGCCTGGCCTCGCTCATTATAGGCGAAACGATCTTTGCCCGCGGCGGGCTGTGGGTCAAGGCCGTGGGCGCGGTCGGCGGCAGCATCCTGTACCGCTTCATCATCGCGCTGGCGCTGCGGGCCAACGTCCCTTCGGAATGCCTCAAGCTGCTGTCCGCCGTCATAGTGGGCCTGGCCATCGCCGCGCCCGCATTGCGCGACAAGGCGGCATTTGCCCGCCGCCGCGCCGCCGCCAAACGGGAAGGGGGCCGCTGAGATGCTGGAACTGAAAAACGTGGGCAAGGTGTTTAACCCCGGCACCGTCAACGAAAAGCGCGCCCTGACCGCCGTCAACCTGAAGCTGAACGAAGGCGACTTCGCCACCATCGTCGGCTCCAACGGCGCGGGCAAATCCACGCTGTTCAACGCCATTGCCGGCACCTTCCTGCCCGACACCGGCTCCATCACGCTGGATGGGCAGGACATCACCTTTTTGCCCGACTACCGCCGCTCCAAGTTCATCGGCCGTATGTTCCAGGACCCGCTCAAGGGCACGGCCCCGCACATGACCATCGAGGAAAACCTGGCGCTGGCCTACCTGCGCGCCTCGCACGCGACCTCGCCGTTTTCGCGCATTTCCAAAGCCGACCGCGAACTGTTCGCCGCCCGCCTGGCCGCGCTGGGCCTGGGGCTGGAGGACCGCATGAAACAGCCGGTGGGCCTGCTTTCGGGCGGGCAGCGCCAGGCGCTCACGCTGCTCATGGCCACGCTGGTCACCCCCAAGCTGCTGCTGCTGGACGAACACACCGCCGCGCTGGACCCGGCCACGG
>CALWNS010000105.1 GCA_944382805.1 uncultured Gemmiger sp.
GATCACCTACATCCTGGTGCTGGATAACGCCGCCGAGATCCCCGGCGAGGATTTCCGCGCCATGCGCAGCGCGCTGCGCACGCTGATCCGCCAAAAGGAAACGCGCGACCAGATCATGCTGTACACCACGGCCGGCGGCCCGGCCTGCGTGCTGGCGGCCACCGACGACGGCGCCGCCGCCGTGCGCGCGCTCAACGCCATCGAGCAGGCCCCCGGCGAAGCCGATGTGGCGGCGTTGGCTGCCCAGATCTACAGCGATGTGAACGCGGCCTACCAGAGCCTGGCCCCGCGCAAATGCCTGTTTTTGTGTACCGATGCGGTGCAGATGCTGGCGAACCCCGCGCTGCTGGCCGGCCTGGCCGGCGATATGACACCCAGCTTGAACATGGCCGTTACCGCCTTTGCCGTGGGCCAGGCGGAGGAGCAGGAAACGCTGGCCGGCCTGTCGGAATTAAGCGGCGGGCGCGTGGCGGCGGTCACGCGCGCCGAACTGACCGGCAGCCTGCTGGAACGGCGCGACGCGCTGGGCCGCGTGCTGGAATTTAAGACCGAAGTTGATCTTTCGCTGTACGGCGAACGCCTGGACACGCTGACCGTTGCGGTGCCCAGCCTGGGCAGCGCCGTGCGGGACGAAACGACCGTCTACATGGGCCACCGCCTGACCCGCCCGGCGGTGACCTCCGCCGTGCTGACCGGCCGCGATACCCTGACGCTGACCTTTAACCAGGCGGTGTCCAACGCCGACAGCGCGCGCCGCTTTTCGCTGCGCAGCGCCGATATCTGGGGCTGGCGCCCGGCCGTCCGGGCGGTGGCGCTCAGCGAGGACGGCATGACCGCCACCCTGACGCTGGAACCGCTCTACAAGGGCACCTACGACCTGCGCCTGCGCGAGGTGGCCAGCCGCCTGACCCCGGCCAACATCAGCGACAGCGACGCGGCCGTACAGGTCACGGTCGAAGATTGGCCGCCCGACAGCCACTTTTACTGGCAGCGCTTCCGCCTGCCGGTGCTGGTGCTGGGGGCGCTGCTGCTGGCGCTGGCCGCGCGCGGGCTGTGGCAGCGCCGCCGCGAGCGGGAGGCCGAGCAGCAGGCCGAAGCCGAGCACCTGCTGGGCCAGGCCGCCGAGCCGGCCAGCACGCTGCCCGTGCGCTGGCTCACGCTGTATGTGCGCACGCGGCGCACCGTGGCCGATACCCGCTGGACCGGCCGCGTGGAGGGCAGCCTGGTGGTGGGCGGCGACCCCGCCCAGTGCGATTTGTGCATCGAGGACCACCGCGCAGCGCCGCAGCATTGCATCCTGTGGGTCGAGGCCGACCGCGTGCTGGTGCAGGCGCTGGGCAATGCGGTCGTGTATGTACAGGACCAGCGCATCGGTGATGTCCACGAGCTGCACAACAACGATGTGATCAAGATCGCCCGCACCACCCTGCGGGTCGTATTCTGAACCAAAGCCGGAAAGGAGCCGCCCCCGCATGAAACTGACCAAATGTGAAAACGGGCATTTTTACGACAGCGACAAATACCCCGAATGCCCCTACTGCAACCCCGCGCTGAAAAACGAGGAGGGCATCCTGCAAGCGCAGGAGGCCGCCGCGCCGCAGGCCGGCCCCACCGGCCCGGTGGCCGGCTGGCTGGTCGTGACCGAAGGCCCCGGCCGCGGGCGCGATTTGCGCCTGGGCGAAGGGCGCAACTTCCTGGGGACCGATGCGGACGGCGCGCCCTGCCTGCTCAGCGCCGACGCGCCGCTTTCGGCGCGCATCGCGGCGCTTGTCTACGACCCGCAGGACGGCAGCTTTACGCTGGCGCCCGGTTCGGCCAGCGAGCTGTGCTACCTGGAGGGCGCCAACCTGCTGGAGCCGCGCCCGGTCAAGGAGGGCGATGCCCTGGCCGTTGGCAAAGCCAGGCTGCGGTTCGTGCCGTTCTGCGGCAAATTCCGCTGGTGAGCGGCCCCGTGCGAAAGGAAGTGAAGCGTTTTGGCCAGTGAGATCGTTTTGATCATAACCGAACAGCGCAACCGCCAGCGCATCCTGCTGCCGGCCACCAAGGCCCCGTGCAGCTTTGGCCGCGGCCCGCGCTGCGACTATGTGCTGCGCCGCAACAATGTGGGCGACCGCCAGTTCACGCTGGAATACGCCGACGGCGCCTGGCAGCTGCGCGACGACGGCAGCGGTTCGCCCACCTGGTACAATAACCGCTACCTGCGCCCCGGCGAGCGCTGCCCGCTGCAGGAGGGCGATGTGATCGGCCTGAATACCGACGGCGACGACGCCACGCAGGAGATCACCTTCCGCGTGCAGGAGATCCGCGCCACGGCGGACGCGGGCGGCCTGCGCCGCGAAAACGAGGACGACCCCGTCCTGCGCGAGATCGACCTGCGCCGCAAGCGGCGGGTGCTTGTCGGCCGCGGCGAGGACTGCGACGTGCAGCTGACCAGCGACCGTGTTTCCCGCCACCACTGCGAGATCACCTTCCAGGACGGCCACGCCGAAGTCAAGGACCTTGGCTCCACCAACGGCACCTACCTGAACGGCCAGCGCGTACACACGGCCGTTTTGCCGGAGGGCGCCATCATCAACGTGCCCACCCAGGTGTTCGCCTATTCCGGCGGCGTGCTGCACTACCACGAGCACAAGGTCGGCATCAGCGTGGAGCTGATCAACGTGCGCAAAACGGTCAAGGACCGCAACACCGGCCAGCCGCTGGACATTGTGGACGGCGTTTCCTTGCAGATCGAACCCAACAGCTTTGTGGTGCTGGTGGGCGGGTCCGGCGCGGGCAAATCCAGCCTGCTGACCTGCGTGACCGGCTCGGCCCCCTGCACGGCGGGCAGCGTCTGCTTTGACGGCATCGACACCCACGGCAACCGCAACGCCTTTGACGCGGTGGTGGGCTATGTGCCGCAAAAGGACATCCTGCACGAAAACCTGACCGTGGAGCAAAGCCTGCTGTGCGCGGCGCGGCTGCGCATCGCGCACGATACCACCCGCGGGGAGCTGCGCTCGGCCGTGGCCAACGCCATTGCCGCCGTGGACCTGCAGGGGCGGGAAAAAACCATGATCGCCAACCTGTCCGGCGGGCAGAAAAAGCGCGTTTCCATCGCCATGGAACTGCTGGCCAGCCCGCGCCTGCTGGTGCTGGACGAACCCACCAGCGGCCTTTCGCCGGACCTGGACCGCAGCATGATGGAGCTGTGCCGCAAGCTCAGCCACGAAAACTGCACCGTGCTGATGGTCACCCACAATATGTCCAACATCAACCTCTGCGACCGCATCGCTTTTTTGGGCGTGGGCGGCATCCTGTGCTACTACGGCCCGCCGGAACAGATGGACGAATATTTCGGCGTGGAGCTGACCAGCGATATTTTTGAAAAACTGCGGGAACCCGAACTGATCGAACAATACCGCCGCCAGTACTTTACCACGCCGGAATTCAACCGGCTGGTCTCCCGGTACCCGGCGGCCGCGCAGGAGGCGGATAAACGATGCAGCAGATAAGCCGATTCTTCCGCCAGCTATTGGTGCTGACGGGGCGTAATTTCCAGCTGATCTGGAACAACAAGCTCGTGCTGGCCAGCCTGGTATTGCAGGCGCCGCTGATGGTGGGGGTCATTTTCCTGGTGGGCGACCCCGACTGCTTTACCTCCAACCTGATCGATGTGGGCAGCCGCACCGTACTGTTCATCCTGGCGGCGGTCTCCTCCTTTATGGGCCTGCTCAACTCCTACCGCGAGATCTGCAAGGAGCGGGAGATCATCTTCCGCGAAGCCAGCGTCGGCGTTTCGCTGGGGGCGACCGTGCTGGCCAAGGCGCTCACGCTGTTCCTGGTGGCGGCCGTGCAGGCGGCCATCCTGACGGTCGGTTTTGTGCGGGTGATCCATGTGCCGCAAAACGACCTGCTGCTGGATACCGACTGGGAGATCTACATCACGGTGCTGCTCATCATCGTCGCTTCGGCCGCCATGGGCCTGCTGGTCTCGGCCGCTTTCAAAAGCAGCGAATCCGCCATCCTGTTTGTGCTGGTGCTCATCATCGCGCAGGTGGTGTTCAGCGGGGCGCTGTTCTCGGTCAGCGGCGCCATGACCGTCATCGGCTACCTGGTGGTCTGCCGCTGGGGCATGGGTGCGTTCGGCGCTTCCACCGATCTGAACAGCCGCCTGGTGTGGCTCAACGTGGGGCTGGACAGCCCTATGTACGACGCCACGGTGCCCAACTTGGTACACTGCTGGCAGATGCTGGGCCTGCTGACCGTCGTCTGCCTGCTGGCCGCCTGGCTGGTGCTCAAAGCCGGCTTTGCCCGGCGCAAGGGCTGAAGCCGGCCCCCAAAACCCCATAACACAAGACCCGGCGGCCCCGCGTATGCGGGGCCGCCGGGCTGCATAAAATAGACTGTCCGCCGGGTCATTCGGCCGGGGCGGGGGTGGCTTCGGGCGCGGCGGTCTCGCCGGCCGCCGGGCCGGGGTAGGTCGTGACGGTCACGCTGTAGATGGTGACGGTGTCCTCCTCGGTCGGGCGGTGGGTGTCGGAACCGTCCTCGGCCTGCACGGTGTCCACGCAGGCCATGGCGTCCACCACCTCCATGCCGGCGTATACCTGGCCGAACACCGTGTCGGTGTTGTCCAGGTACGGCAGCCCGCCCGCCGCGGCATACGCCGCGATCTGGCTTTCGGTGTAGCCGTTGGCGGCCAGTTCGTCCTGCATGGCGCTGTCTACGCTGCCGGGCAGGGCGGTGACAAAATAAAACTGGCTGTTGCCGCCCTCGCTCTCGCCGCCCGCGGCAAAGGCCGCGCACAGCGCCCCGGCATAGTGGCGCAGCTCGGCGCTGGCCTCCAGCGGGTAGGGCTGGTTGCTCCAGATGGTGGAACCGCCGTTCCCGGCGCCGGACGCATCGCCCCCCTGCACGGCAAAGCCGTACTCGCTGCGCCAGATGATGCTGCCGTCATAGTAGCCGGTACGCGCCAGGCCGGCAAAATTTTCCACCGCCATGGGCGCGGCGTCCGGGTACAGCACGGCGCGCACCTCGCCCAGGCTCGTATCAAAAACAGCGATCAGGTCGCCCTCGGCCGGGGCGGTGAACTGGCGTTCGCCGCTTTCCACGGCGCTGCGCGCGGGCGCCGGGCGGCCGCCGCCCGCGCAGGCGCACAGCAACAGGGGAAACAGCAGGGCGATGCACGCCGCAGCGGCTCTTTTCATAAACGCAGACCTCCGTGCGGGAAAGAGTAACAGAATCAAATCTATTATACCACACTTTACGGCAAAAGCATAGCTTGACGGAATGGCAAAAAACAAGTAAACTATAGGTGTAAGGAACGTGACCCCCAAAAGAAAAAGGGCCGCACGGCCCGCCTTTGAGGTGAAAAATATGGCTGAAGAACTGAACCCCGAACTGCTGGAAGAAGCGGAACCCGACCTGCTCACGCTGGAGGATGAGGACGGCAAAGAGTGTACGTTTGAGGTGATCGACGTTACCGAAGTCGGCGGCACGCGCTATATGGCCGTGGTCCCCTACCAGAAGGGCGCGGACAGCCTGCAGGCGGACCCCGACCTGATCCTGATGCGCATCGGTACCGACGAGGACGGCGAGTATATGGACATCGTGGACGATGACGAAGAGCTGCTGCGCATCGGCAAGGTCTTTGAGGAACGCCTGAAAGCGATGTTCGACATCGACGACTCCGAACTTGAAATTTGACCCAGCACCCTGCACAGTTCGATTTGTTGCGGTTTATATGATCCTACTAATCAAATTTAGGGAGCCTGCCGTCTGACGCCGGAACGCAGACCTCCCGCCCCGCCTTTGCGCGGTGTGCGGAAGAAGGGAGTGCGAAAGCGCCAGCAGGGCACCCACCTGCTCATACAGTAGGTTTTGATTTGCCGCAGACGGCTGTTGCGGGGTATTTTGTACAAACAGCGGCCGGGCCGCCCGCAGGGGCGCCCGGCTGTTTTGGTAGTATCCGCTTGCAAGGAGGTGTTTTGCGTGGCCGGACGTGTTTCGCCGGGGGACAAGCTGCCCTTTTTCCGCTATGATACGCCCTACAGCGCCCAGAACCGCTTCCGCGACCTGCTGGCCGCGCAGGCGCCGCTGATCCTGGTTTTCATGAACAATTTCGGCCACCCGGTCACCCGCACCTTCGCCATGCGCTACGCCCACACCTACCCGGGGCTGCGCAGCGGCGGGTTTGCGCTGGTCGTGCGCTCCCGCGCGGACAAGCTGGCCCACAGCATCGGCCCGGACACGCTGCCCTACCCGCTTATGTGCGATGCGGACGGCGTTCTGTACGACCTTTTGGACATCCCGCAGCGCAGCAGCGGGCTGACCTCCTACAGCCTGGAAGCCTGGCAGATCCTGCGCGAAGCGCGCAAAAACGGCTACCGCCCGCCCAAGGACGCGGTGCTGGACCTGCCGCTGACCCTGATCCTGGACGCGGACGGCACCGTGCTGTTCAGCCACTACGGCGGCAGCCTGACCGACGTGCCGGAGGATTGCAGCGCCATGCAGGCCCTGCTGGAGGACCTGGACCTTGTGCCGGAGGAGGACGCCTTTGCGCCCGAACCGCAGGACGACAGCGATGTGGCCATCTACGCCCCCCACGGCGGCACGCCGCGCATCCCCGGCCTGGACGACGCCGGGGGCGGGGAGGACGCGCTGGACAAGACCGGCGTGCTGCGCCTGTTTGAAGATATGCAAAACGAAGGCTGAACGTCTCGCAGGACCCCAGGCGAGGCGTTTTGTCATAACTGCGGCCAAAAGCCGCTGATTTCAGGATACCGACAAAAACCGCCGCGTGCCGCCGCACGCGCAAAGGAGCGCCCTATGAAAAAACGCGCCGTTCCCGCCTACCGGCACAAGCTGCCGGTCTGGACCTTGCTGCTGCTGATCCTTTCTTTGCTGGCGCTGATCTTCTGGTGCATCCTGCTCACCAGGGAAAAGCTGCTGAAAAACGCCAACGAGATGGGGATGCTGCTGGCCCAGAGCTACGCCATGGAGGAGGAAAACCGCACCAGCATTTACAGTATGCTGCTCAGCCTGGAATCCATGACTATCCGCGATGCGCTGCAAGCCGGCGCGGGCGAAGCCGAAGTGCAGCAAAAGCTGGCCGACTGCAACCGCCAGCTGACCGAACTGCTGGGCAGCGAGATCATCGCCCCCTACGCCGTGCTGGGCGGCCGCATCGTGGCGGCCACGCCCTGGGTGGGCGATGCGGACTACGACTACCGCACCACCGATTGGTACCGGAGCGCCGTGCAGGCGGGCGGCGCCGTGGTGTATACCGACGGCTACCCCGACGCGGTCACCGGCAAAACGGTGGTCACGCTGGCCTGTGCGCTGAACGATGCGGGCGATGTGCTGGCGTTCGATATCCTGATGGAAAACTTCCACATCCACCGCAACCGTGCCTCGCTGCCGGAGCAAAGTTCCTACTTCCTGTTTGATTCCCGCGACCAGCTGATCTACAGCCTGAGCTACATGGACCTGAACAGCACGGAGGGCGAAGCCTACACCCGCGACCTGGTGGAGCGCATCCGCGCCGGCCAGATGGAAGCGCACGATTCGGCCGTGCGGGACGTGGACGGCGTGCGCCGCACCGTTTATTACTACGAGATGAGCAACGGCTGGCTTTCGGTCGTGACCATCCCCATCAGCATGATCCTGCAGGACGGCTGGGATTCCACCGTGCTGGTGCTCAGCGCGTTCTGCGTGCTTTTGTCGGTGTTTGCCGTCGTGCTGGTGGTGCGCGGCGAAAAGAACGCCTACGCCAAGGAGAGCCTGCGCATCCTGGGCAACTCCTATTATGCGATCTACCGCATCGACTTAAAGACCGAAAGCTACCGCATGATCAAATGCTCGGAGGACGTGCGCCAGGCCATGGGCGTTGCCGGCAGCTACCAGCACCTGCTGGATACGGTCAAGGAGGTCGTGGACAAGCGCACCCACGAACAGTTCGAAAAAAGCCTTTCGGCCGAAAACATCCGCACGCTGATCGCGCGCGGCGTCCATGATTTCGGCGGCGATTACCTGCGCTATTTCGGCCAGGAGGCCAAGTGGGTCAACATCCAGGTGCTGTACAGCGAAGAGATGCAGACGGACGAAGTGCTGCTGGCCTTCCGCGAGATCGACGCCGCCAAGCGGCTGGAGCTGCAAAAGCGCGAACTGCTGGAAAACGCGCTGGCCGCCGCCGAAAAAACGGTGGAACAGAAAGCGATGTTCTTTTCCAGCGCTTCGCACGATATGCGCACGCCGCTCAACGCCATCATCGGGCTGGCCGGGCTGGCGCAGCGGCCGGACGCCGCGCCGGACAAAGTGCAGGAATACCTGGTCAAGATCGAGCATTCCGGCCGGCAGATGCTCAAGCTGGTCAACGATGTGCTGGATATGTCGCGCCTGGAACACGGCAAGAACAGCACGCTGAACTATGTGCCCATGAACATCGCCGCCTGCGTGCGGGAACACACCGAGACGTTCCGCGAACAGGCCGCGCTGCAAAACAAACAGGTGCGCTGCCAGTGCGAAGTCGAACATTCCGGCGTTTTGTGCGACCCGGCCCGCCTGGGGCAGATTTTGAACAACCTGATCTCCAACGGCGTCAAATACTCCGAGGCCGGCGCCAGCGTCACCGTCACCCTGCGGGAGGTCAACCACCGCGACGGCCACGGCAAATACCAGCTGGAGGTGGCCGATACCGGCATCGGTATGTCGGAGGAATTCCAGAGCCATCTGTTTGAACCCTTTGCGCGGGAGGAGACTTTCACCTCGCGCCAGGTCACCGGCACCGGCCTGGGGATGCCCATCGTCAAGACGCTGGTGCAGCAGATGAGCGGCGAAATGACGGTAAAAAGCAAACTGGGCGAAGGCACCACCATCACCGTCACGCTGCCGCTGCAAACGACCGCCGGCGACCTGCCCGCCGAAAAGGCCGCCACGCTGCCGGATACCGACACGCTGTCCGGCCGCACCATCCTGCTGGTGGAGGACAACGAGATCAACATGGAGGTCACCGGCGAGTGCCTGGGCATGATGGGCGCGCGCGTGCTGCCCGCCTGGAACGGGCAGGAGGCGGTGGAGGCGTTCGCCGCCAGCGCCCTGGGCGAGATCGACGCCATTCTGATGGATATGCAGATGCCGGTGCTGGACGGCTGCGGCGCGGCCAAAGCCATCCGCGCGCTGCAGCGCAAGGACGCCGCCACGGTGCCCATCATCGCCGTAACGGCCAACGTCTTTGCCGAGGATATCGCCCGCACCACGGCGGCCGGCATGAACGGCCACATTGCCAAACCCATCGATTTCAAGCAATTACAGGCGGTGCTGTACGATCTGCTGCCCGCCAACGGCCGCGGGCCGCGGCAAGGTTGACAAGCCGCCGGCGAACCGTTATGATTAGTAGGTGCCCGAACGATCTGCGCTGCGTTTGATCGGTCGGATACGCTCTGAATGCGGCGGCCGCGGGCCGCCGGGGATGCTGGAAAAGGAAAGGTCTGGAACGGAAAAAATGAGTTTTCAATATCTAAAAAAGCTGCCCACCCCGGCCGATATCCGGGCGCGCTACCCGCTTTCGCCGCGCGGGCGGGAAGTCAAACAGGCGCGGGATGCCGCCATCACCGGCGTGATCACCGGCCGATCGGACAAGTTCCTGGTCATCATCGGCCCCTGCTCGGCCGATAACGAGGACGCCGTCTGCGAATATGTCGGCCGCCTGGCCCGCGTGCAGGAAAAGGTGGCCGATAAGCTCGTGCTGGTGCCGCGCATCTACACCTATAAGCCGCGCACCAACGGCGACGGCTACAAGGGCATCGCCTACCAGCCCAACCCGGAGCAGCGCCCCGACCTGGAGACCGGCCTGATCACGGTGCGCCGTATGCTCATGCGCGCCATCGAGGAGTTCGGCCTGTCCCCGGCGGACGAGATGCTCTACCCGGAAAACTGGGGCTATGTCGAGGACCTGCTCAGCTATGTGGCCATCGGCGCGCGCTCGGTCGAGGACCAGCACCACCGCCAGACCGCCAGCGGCTTTGATGTGGCCACCGGCATGAAAAACCCCACCAGCGGCGATTTTTCGGTCATGCTCAACTCGATCTACGCCGCCCAGCACCCGCAGCACTATGCATATGCGGGCAGCGAGGTCGAGACCAGCGGCAACCCGCTGGCCCACGCCATCCTGCGCGGCGGGGTCAACCAGCGCGGCGTCAGCCAGCCCAACTATCACTACGAGGACATCATGCGCCTGCTGGAGCTGTACGGCAAAATGGACTTAAAAAACCAGGCCGTCATCGTGGACGCCAACCACTCCAACTCCGACAAGCAGTATAAGGAGCAGGTGCGCATCGTCAAGGAGGTCATGCACAACCGCCAGCTTTCGCCCGATCTGCGCAAACTGGTCAAGGGCGTCATGGTCGAAAGCTACCTCCAGCCCGGCCGCCAGGACATCGGCGAACATATCTACGGCAAATCCATCACCGACCCCTGCCTGGGGTGGGAGGAGTCCGAGCGGCTGATCTACACCATCGCAGAGATGTGCTGACCCCGGCAGCGCCGGATACAAGAGGCCGGCGGCCCGAACTCGCGTTCCGGGCCGCCGGCTTTTGCTTTGCTCACAGGCTGTAGGCGAACCCGGAGCCAAGCAGTTCATCCAGATAAAAATTGATCTGCTTTCCCATCCGTATGCTTCCTGCCTTCCTTTTGCAGTTTCTGCCGGCTTTCCCGCGCCGCCCGGGCAACGTCCCGGTTGACCATTGTGCGCTCCCTCCGCGTTGTCGGGCGGCCCCGCTTGGCGGGGTGCGCCTGCTTTTCCGTGCTTTCCGTGCTTCTAGTATACGCGCAGGCCCCGGGCGGCCGCAATCGCCAGGTTGCCCAAAGTATCGCCGCCGGAATTGGGCACTTCTTTAGCGCCGGGGGCCTTGCGGCGGCCGGCCGGGTGTGCTACAATGGCACAAACCCTGCGCATGGCGCGGGAAAGGGGAGGAAACCGTATGGACATCCACGAAAAAATGCACAACGGTATGCTGCACATTCCGGAGGCCGTCCTGTGGGAGGAGCAGGCCCAATGCCTGGAATTTTTGTACGATTTCAACCAGACCCGCCCGCGCGAACAGGACCGCCGCCGGGAACTGCTGCGCCGGATGTTTGCCGAGATCGGCCCCGGCTGCTACATCGAACCGCCGCTGCACGCCAACTGGGCCGGCAAGCACGTACACTTCGGCAAAAACGTGTACGTCAATTTCAGCCTGACCCTGGTCGATGATACGCACATCTATGTCGGGGACAACACCATGATCGGCCCCAATGTCACCATCGCCACCGGCAGCCACCCGGTGCTGCCGGCATTGCGGGACCGCCAGATGCAGTTCAATATGCCGGTACACATCGGCCGCAACTGCTGGCTGGGGGCCGGCTGCATCGTGCTGCCCGGCGTGACCATCGGGGACAACACCGTGGTCGGCGCGGGCAGCGTGGTCACGCACGACCTGCCGGCCAACGTGGTGGCGGTGGGCAACCCCTGCCGCGTGCTGCGCGCCGTGGGCGAGCATGACCGCGAATTCTACTACAAGGACCGCCGCATCCCGCCGGAGCTGCTGTAAAGCGCGCCCGGCGCCAAAAACAGCCCTGCCGGCAAAAGAAGCGTTCGGCTTCTTTTGCCGGCAGGGCTTTGCCTTTGCGCTGCGCTCAGGCGTGGGGCAGGTCCAGTTCGCCGGCGCGGTGGCAGGCCACCTGGCGGCCGCCCACATCGCGCAGGGGCGGGCGTTCGGCGCGGCAGCGCTCGGTTGCGTAGGGGCAGCGCGTGTGGAAGCAGCAGCCCCCCGGCAGCTCCAGCGGGCTGGGCACCTCGCCGGCCAGCACCTGGCGCGGGCGGTCCCGCCGGTGCGGGTCGGCCTGGGGGATGGCGTCCAGCAAAAAGCTGGTGTAGGGGTGCAGCGGGCGGGCGTACAGCGCTTCTTTGGGGGCAACTTCGCACACCGTGCCCAAGAACATCACGCACACGCGGTCGGCCATAAAGTGGACGACCGAAAGGTCGTGCCCGATGAACAGGTAGGTCAGCCCGTACTGCCGCTGCAGGTCCTTGAACAGGTTAAGCACCTGGCTCTGCACCGAAAC
>CALWNS010000106.1 GCA_944382805.1 uncultured Gemmiger sp.
CGGCGTTGGTGGCCAGCGCCGGCGGCGCGGCGTAACACTCAAACCCCGAGGGCTCGGCGCTGGCGTCGTAGTTGAGGTGGATGGACACCAGCAGCTGCGCCCCGGCCGCTTTGGCGGCGGCGCCGCGCGCGCTGGGTTTTACATAGGCAGAGCCGTCCGCCGTCAGCAGCGGGGCAAAGCGGCCGTCGGCTTCCAGCAGGTCCGCCAGCGCCTGCGCAGTGGCGTAGGTGATGTCCACCTCGCGCAGGCCGTTCGCCTCGCTGCCAAAATCCTCGGCCCCGATGTTGGGGTTGACGCCGCCGTGCCCCGGGTCGACGGCCACCACAATGCGCCCGTCCCCGGCCGGCGGCACGGCGGCCGCCTGGGTGGGGTCTGCCGGGGCGTCGGCCGGGGCGTCTGTCCGGGCATTGGACGGGGCCGCCGCGTCCTGCGCGGGCTCGGTTTCGGCCGCCGCCTGCGGGGCAAACGCCGCCAACAACCGGTCGTTATGGACCGGGTGCAGCAGCCACAGCCCGTACACGGCCCCGGCCGCAGCCGCCAGCGCCAAAACCGCCACCAGCAGCCGCAGCCACGGGTGCCGGCGCCGGCGCCGCCGTGCCCCGGCGGTGGAAACGCTGCGCGGCGCGGCGGCCGGCGGCTGTTTGTGGTAGACGACACGTCCTTTTGCCATGGTCCCTTGCTCCTTATCCTTTCCGGGGAAACGCCCCGTGGCATCCTGTTTTGCCTGCAGTATAGCGCGCAGTTGTGTCCGAGTTGTTGCGGCGGCGAAAACGGCGGAACTGGAAACCCGATGTGCCTTCCCTTTTTGCCGCCAGCGGACGGCGCGCCCAAAACCATCGCGGCATCGCCCCCTGTCGAAAGGCGTCGAACGGTTTATGGCTGCCAAATATTGACAATATTGCCAAACTCTCGTATAATATCTACAAGAAGTTGCGCCGGGGGACAAAATCCCCTACCATATTTCGATCTGCCGCAGCCCGCCGGGCTGCCCCACACAGGAGGGACCCCGTATGATTTCGACCGGCATTGTACGCCACATTGATTCTTTGGGCCGCGTGGTGCTGCCCAAAGAACTGCGCCGCAGTTTTGAGATCACCGCCGACACACCGCTGGAGATTTTTACCGAGGGGGACACGATCCTGCTGCGCAAGTACCGCCCCGCCGGGGCCTGCGCCCTGTGCGGCGAGGTATCGCCCGACGCCGTGCAGCTGCACGGCAAATATATCTGCCCGCGCTGCCGCGACGCGCTGGCCGAACGGTAAAAAAGCAGGCGCCGCCCCGCTGTATGCCAGGGGGTGGCGCCACATGATGCGCGGGGCGGCGGACGTTACTGCAAGGAACGCATCGCTTCCTCGGCATTTTTGACGAGATTGAACAGGCTGGTGGCGTGGCGCGGGTAGTCGTGGGCCAGGCGCTCGGTCGTCAGGGCCAGGGTGGCGGGGTCGCTGCTCTCGCGCGTGGCGTCCTCCCCCGTCAGGGCGGCGGCCAAATCGGCTTCGGTCAGGCGCATGGCGGCGTCGGCGTCGGCGGCCCAGCGCGCCGCCCCCACGCGGAACATGCCCGACACGTTGCGCGGCGAAGCGTCGTACAGCTGGCGGAACATTTTATATACGGCCAGCTGCAAATAGCGGCTGATGCTGTTGACGAGCTGTTTGTCGCCGCTGGCCTGCAGTTTGTCGTACAGCACTTCCAGCGAATTTTCAATGAGTTTTTTGTACATCGTGGGCAGCACGCTGCCGCGGTAGACGCTGCCGGCGGTGTTGGCGCCGCTCTCGGGCAGGTCCTCGACCCGGATGGTCTGGCCGCTGCGCTCGGCGCTGCGGCCCAGCAGGTAGTCGCAGCTGACGTCGTAATACTCCGCCACGCGGACGACGAACGCCAGCCCGCACTCCCGGATGCCTTTTTCGTAATGCGAAAGCTGCGCCTGGCTGATGCCCAGCTCCTGCGCCGCCTGCTTTTGTGTGATGCCCCGCTCCTTGCGCAGCAGCGTCAGGATGCGGTTGAACTCCATGGCCATCGTTTTCCTCTTCTGCGGCAGGTCCCGCCGGCGCGCCGCGCGCCGGACTGCGGGGGCCTGCCCGCCTGTTTTTTCTACGTGTTGTATAATAAAACCAGAAAAAAACATTTTGTAAACCCATGTTCCGACACCGTTTTTGCCCGCTGCGGCGGGCTTTTCCACATGTTGGGGCAGCGCCGCGGCCCCCGGGTATAAATATTGTGGGCGCGCGCGGCGGCGCGCCTGCAAAACCGCCGTTTTGTAATAAATTTGTAACCATTTCCGCTTGCGGGCGGCCCCGGTTTGGGGTATTCTGGTAGCGGCGTCCGCCCCGTGCGGGACCGCATTGTTAAGGAAAGTGAGACCTTGCCGTGAAATATTACAAACTGCACCTGATCCGCCACGGGCTGACGGCCGGCAACCTGCAGGGGTTGTACATCGGCAGCGGCACCGACCTGCCGCTGTGCGACGAAGGCCGCGCCCAGCTGCGGCAGCTCAAGCAGGATTTTGCCTATCCGGCCGTGCCGCTGGTGTTTACCAGCCCGCTGCTGCGCGCCACCCAGACGGCGGAACTGCTGTTCCCCGGCGTACGGCAGATCGAGCTGCAGGACCTGCGCGAGATGGCCTTTGGCAAGTTTGAGGGCCGCCCCTTGCAGGAACTGGTCAAGGACCCCGAGTTTGCGCGCTGGATGGACCCCACCCGCCGCGAGGTACCCGCCGGGGCCGAGGACCGCCAGGCCTTTTTTACGCGCACTTCCGGCATGTTGATGAAGATGTTTGAGTACATGCTGCGCACCCATACCGAGGAAGCGGCCTGCGTGACGCACGGCGGCGTGATTATGAACATGCTGGCGCAGCATGCGCTGCCGTTCCGCAAGCCGGAAGAATGGATGACCGACCCCGGCGCGGGCTACAGCGTGCGGCTGGACGCCGAGATGTGGATGCGCGACCACCTGGCCGAAGCCTACGACGTGGTGCCCCACGGCTACCTGGACGGCATGGAAGCATAACGCTTTTTGCCCAGGCGCCCCGCCTGCGCCCCGACACATAGATACCCCCCGGCAGACGATGTCTGCCGGAGGTTTTGGTTTGGGCGGAGGGGTTATTCGGCCGGGGTTTCCCCGGCGGGCGTTTCCGGCGCGGGGGTTGCTTCG
>CALWNS010000107.1 GCA_944382805.1 uncultured Gemmiger sp.
AAATGCATCGTTTTGGACGGCACATCGGAAATATACCAATCCTCGCCGGTCAGCGCAACGATGGGGAAGTCCGGCGGCATCGCATAATCGCGGCATTCCAGGGCTTCGCGGGGGCGACGTGACATAAGCGACCTCCTCTGGTAAAAAAGGGGCGGGCAGACCTGCGTTCCATCGCTTATTATAGTACCGCACGCCGGCAGAAACACGGCAGAAAAGGGTAGGAACTGTGCAAAAATGACTTTATTGGGCGTAAACGCTCATTTTTTGCCCGGAAAAGCGCCGGTTTACGCCCCGCTTTGTCCGCGGCGCTGTGGAACATTTACGAAAACAGTGGACGGTGTGGAACGATTCCGGGCAGAAAATCAAAGCGGGCCGCGCCGCCGGCGCTCCATTGTGCGGATAATAAGCGAAAATGCACAGTTTAAGCGGGAAATTGCACGGAAACGCACCGTGCCGGGGTGGTACAATCAGAGTATACATTGGCAAAGCGTAAACTGGTTCGGCGTGTTTCCCCGGCGCTGCCGCTGGAAAGACGCGGAAAGGAGCATATACTATGAAAATCGACGTACAGCGCACGGGCGGGTTCACCCTGCCCGGCGAGGCCGGCCACGAGGAACTGACCCTGCGCCTGGCCAAGACCTGGGGGGCGGACGTGATCCGCGACAGCGACGGCACCGAGCTTTCGCCCGAGATCCTGGAGGCCGGCTACGACATTTACTCCACCATCTGCATCATCCGCGAGCACAACGATTTTGCCCGCAGCCACCCGGAATGCCTGCAGCAGACCTTTTTGACCACGTCGCCGGCGCTGGCCGCGGGCGGGGCGCTGGTCATCGACCCAATGCAGGAATTTTTTGCCGAGCAGTTCCGCCTGAACGATACGGCCGAAGCCCTGGCCTACTGGCAGGTGTGGGACCGCACGGCCGGCACGCTGCTGCCCGCCGGCGCCTGGCAGTATGCCGGCGGCCGGGTGACCATCCCGCAGCCGGAGCCTTTCCACAGCTACACGGTCAGCTTTTTGGCCTGGCGCCTGTGGGAAGAGATCTCGATGTACAACCATGTGACCAACAACTGGCAGAAAGAGCACCTGATGCCCATCGACCCGCGCCTGCCCCAGGCGCAGGAATACCTGTACAACTGGCTGGAAAGCTGGTGCAAGAGCCACCCCAACACCAACGTGGTGCGCTTTACCAGTATGTTCTATAACTTTGTGTGGATCTGGGGCTCCAGCGAGCGCCGCCGCACCCTGTTCAGCGACTGGGGCAGCTACGACTTTACCGTCAGCACCAAGGCGCTGAAGGACTTTGAGAGCGAATACGGCTACGCCCTGACGGCCGAGGATTTCATCAACAACGGCGACTTGCACGTCACCCATATGCCGCCCACGGCCCGCCAGCGCGATTACATGGAATTTACCCAGAAGTTTGTGGCCGCCTTTGGCCAAAAGCTTGTGCGGCTGGTGCAGGGCTGCGGCAAAAAAGCCTATGTGTTCTACGACGACAGCTGGGTGGGCGTGGAGCCGTACGGCCCGCATTTTGCCGAATTCGGCTTTGACGGCATCATCAAGTGCGTGTTCTCCGGCTACGAGGCGCGGCTGTGCGCCGGCGTGCCCACCGGCACCCACGAACTGCGCCTGCACCCCTACCTGTTCCCGGTGGGGCTGGGCGGCGCGCCCACCTTTGCCCCCGGCGGCGACCCCACGCGGGACGCCCGCGGCTACTGGTGCCGCGTGCGCCGCGCCCTGCTGCGGGCCAAGATCGACCGCATCGGGCTGGGCGGCTACCTGCACCTGGTCGAAGGCTACCCGGATTTTGTGCAGTACATTGCCGATATCGGGCAGGAGTTCCGCGCCATCCGCGCTTTGCACGAAGCGGGCGGCCCGGCCGGCCTGCCGCTGACGGTGGCGGTGCTCCATGCGTGGGGCGGCCTGCGGCCGTGGACGCTCTCCGGCCATTTCCACGAAACATATATGCACGACCTGATCCATGTCAACGAGGCATTGGCCGGTCTGCCGGTACAGGTAAAGTTCATCAGCTTTGACGACCTGGCGCGGGACGCCGCCGGCACGCTGGCCGGCGTGGACGTGGTCATCAACGCCGGGCGCGCCGGCACCGCCTGGAGCGGCGGCGCCGCGTGGGAAAGCGCCGAACTGGTGGCCGCTTTGCAGAAATGGGTGTACGAGGGCGGCGTGTTCCTGGGCGTGGGCGAACCGAGCGCCCTGCCGGGCCACGGCGATTATTTCCGCATGGCGCTGGCGCTGGGCATCGACCGCGATACCGGCGCGCGGGTCTGCCACGGGCGCTGGCAGTTCGAGGTAAAAACGGTGCCCGGCCTGCTGCCCGCCGGCAGCGGCGTGGAGGGCCTGCCCGGCCTGTACCTGACCGACGGCGAAGCCGACGTGCTGCAAACCGACGCCGCCACCGGGCTGCCCACCATCACGGCCCACCGCTTTGGCAAGGGGCGCGGCGTGTACCTGAGCAGCTTCCAGTACAGCGACGCCAACGCCCGCCTGCTGCTGAACCTGCTGCTGTGGGCGGCCGGGCAGCCGCTGGAGCAGCCCTGGCTGAGCGACACCGCCGGCGTGGAGTGCGCCTACTACCCGGACAGCCGCTGCCTGCTGGTCATCAACGATACCGAAGAGGAAAAAACGGCGCGCATCGCCACCCCGGGCGAACCGCTCGCCGTCACCCTGCCGCCGTGCGGCAGCCGGATCATAGAACTGTAAAACGCTAAGGAGGTATGCACATGGAACGTATGGCCTGGCGCGGGCGCATCAAGCCCGGCTGCAAGGCGGAGTATATCCGCCGCCACAACGAGATCTGGCCGGAGATGAAGGCGCTGCTGAAAAGCGCCGGCATCTGCAACTACACCATCTTTGCGGATGGGGAGGAGCTGTTCGGCTACTACGAGTGCGAAAAAGGCGTCGCCTTTGCCGAGCGCACCCAGGCCGAAAGCCCCGTCGTGGACCGCTGGAACGAGTACATGGCCGACATCCTGGAACTGGTCATGGACCCCGAGACCGGCGCCCAGCCCAAGCTGGAGCCGGTGTTCCGCCTGGACTGAGCCAAACGAAAGGAGTCAATCATGACCAAGCTGAACTATGACCGCGACCAGATCCTGGCCGCGATGGACAAGATCGTGGACCGCACCATGCGCATGGATATGCCGTGGGACTGGCCCTCCGGCGTGGCGTACTACGGCATCTGCGAAGCTTACGCCGCCACCGGCAAGCAGGAATACATCGCCGCGCTGAAAGAGCGGGTGGACGAGCTGATCGACCTGGGGCTGCCCAGCCCCTGGACCGTGAACGCCTGCGCCATGGGCCACTGCTGCCTGTCGCTGTACCAGATCACCGGCGAGGAAAAGTACCTGGACATCGTCAAGAGCAAGATCGACTACATCACGCATGACGCGCTGCGCTTTGGCGACCACGTGCTGCAGCACACCGTTTCGGCCAACAACGACTTCCCGGAGCAGGCCTGGGCCGACACGCTGTTTATGGCCGCCTTCTTCCTGCTGCGGGTGGGCGTGGAGCTGAACGACGCCGCCCTGATCGACGACGCACTCAACCAGTATTACTGGCACATCAAGTACCTGCAGGACCCCAACACCGGGCTGTATTACCACGGCTACAACAACATCACCAAGGACCATATGTCCGGTATGTACTGGGGCCGCGCGAACGCCTGGGCCGCCTACACCATGAGCCAGGTGGGCGTGCGCCTGCCGGAATCCTACCTGTATCCCAAGTTTTTGGATGTGGTGGGCAGCCTGAACGACCAGCTGGCCGCGCTCAAGCTGCTGCAGACCGAAAACGGCCTGTGGCGCACCGTGCTGGACGACCCCGAAAGCTACGAGGAAGTCTCGGCCTCCGCCGGTATCGCCGCGGCCATGGTGTGCAAGGGCAACCCGCTGCACATCAAGTACCTGAACAAGGCCATCCCCGGCATTTTGGCCAACATCGCGCCGGACGGCCGGGTGATGAACGTCTCCGGCGGCACCGCCGTGATGAAGGACCGCGAAGGCTACCGCGGCATCAGCCGCGACTGGATCCAGGGCTGGGGCCAGGGCCTGGCGCTGGCGTTCTTTGCCGGCGTGCTGGATTACGAAAAACGCCGTGCCGACGGCGCGCTGTGAGGCGGGGGTCATGTATCTGATCCCGACCGGGCTGATCCTGGTCTTTGCCTACATCAACCTGCAGGTCGGCGGCCGCACGGTCGACCTGCTGCCGGACGCGCTGGGCTACCTGCTCATCGCCGTGGACCTGTTCCGCCTGCGGCAGGGGTCCCGCGCGTTCCGGGCGGGCGTGGCGCTGTGCGGCGTGCTGGCCGTCTACTCGGCCGCGGTGCGGGCGCTGCTGCCCACCGGCCTGCCCGGCCTGTTTTTGAGCCTGGCGGAGCTGCTGGCGCAGCTGGTTCTGCTGTACCTGCTGGTCAGCGGCGTGCAGGACCTGGAGGAACGGGTCGGCGTACACCTGAACGGCGCCGTGCTGGAACGCTGGCGCTTCTGGCTTTCGCTGTGCTGGCTGGGCAGCTTTGTGTTCGTGCTGGCCAGCCAGGTCATGCCCACGCTGGCCGTGCTGGGGCTTTTGCTGGCGGCGGCGTGGTTCGCGCTCTGCGCGCTGTTCGTCGTGGTCTTTTACCGCACCGCGCACCGCTACAGCCTGGTGCTGCAGCGGCAGGGCCGCGGCTGAACTTACGCCCCGGCGGTCATCGCCAGCCACAGGGCTGTGTCGGCGGCCGCCGCCTGCTCCTGCTCTTCACTCCAGGCCGCCTTGCGGGCTACGTATACGCCCTGCAGGGCGGTCTGGCCGTTTATGGGCGTTTCTTCCAGGTCAAAAAACTCCGTGTATTCGCCCACGTCCAGCGCGGCCAGCACGGGGCAGTCCTGCCAAAGGTAGACCATCTGCCGCCAGTTTTCGGCCTCGGCGTCGGGGGCGTCCTGCGCGGGGGCGGCGCCGTCCAGGTAGCACAGCGCGCCCATCCGCCGCTGGAAGCCCTCGGGGTCCTCCAGCAAAAAGATGTTCACCGCGCCGCTCATCAGATCGACGGACAGGCTGGTCATGGCCGCCGTGGTGGCGTCCGCGTCCAGCTGGCTCTGCGCGTCAAAGCCCAGGTCGTAGCTGCGCACCTCCACCAGCACGCGGCCGTCCCCGTTCTGGTCGCCGCCCAGCTGCTGCAGGCTTTCCTCCAGCCCGGCAACGACCTCGGCGGGCAGCGGCTGGGTGGAAACGTAGCCGATGCGGTAGTCCGGCTCCGGGCGGAAAAACATATCGCGCACCAGCACCCCGCCCAGCGCCAGCACGACCGCGGCGAACGCCACCCAGCCGGCATGGTAGTGCCACCAGTTGCGCAGCCGCTGCTGCTGCGTGTAGCTCTGCCGCGCCTGCGGCTGGTAGGTCTCCTTGCTGTCTTTGGTCACCCAGGGCATATGGCATTCTCCTGTCTTGGCGGTTTTGGACTTTTATTTGATTATACCATGGCGTTTTGGCGGTTGCAAAAAAGAGGGGGCAGCGCCCCCACACAAAAACGCTACTTTTGGGCGGTTTGTACAAGGTTAGAGAGCAAAATTGTCCATATTAACCAAACAGATTGTCTATTTTTTGTCATTTTCCCTTGGATTTTGCCGCCAAAAAGCAAAAAGCACCCCTTTCAAAAAAGCTGAAAATGCACAGCCCGGAACTCTTTTTGCGTAGATGGGGCAAAGGAGCGGGTGCTACAATACACATATACG
>CALWNS010000108.1 GCA_944382805.1 uncultured Gemmiger sp.
TGGACTGGACGCAGATGGTCTACCGCTGGACCGACTGCCCGGTGCTGACCGGGCTGGACCTGGGCAATTATGAGGGGTATACGATCGCGGACGATATCGTGGGCCAAAACCAGGACGTGCTGGCCCGGCTGTATGTCGGCTTCCGCGGCAACTGGCAGGAGGAAGTCAGCGAGGATTACCTGCAAAACGACGCGCTGTGGCAGACCTTGACCGCGGGGGCTGTCTCTACCGCGGGGCAGGGCTGATGCGCTGGCGGCCCAAAAAACCGGCGGCCCGCCCGCGCCCCGCACCGCCTGCGCCCGCGCCCCTGCCGGAAAACCCGTACCGCCGGTTTTATACCCCCATGCCCACCTGGGAACAGCTGGTGCGCCGCGCCCGCGGCCGCCGGCCGCCCCGGCGGCGCGCATAAAACGCCGCGCCCCGGCCTGTCCGTGAACCGACAGACCGGGGCGTTTGGTTTTTGCGGCCCCGGGCCGGGCGGCAAAAAAATCGGCGGAAATTTTGCCGGGATTCTTGTTGCAAAGACCGTTTTATGGTATAGTAAAAACAGAGCGAATTTCATGACGAAAGAGGGGGACCCACTATGGATCAGCTGCAGCAGGCCCGCGCGCAGATCGATGCCATCGACGCGCAGATGGCGGCCCTGTTCGAACAGCGTATGCAGGCGGTCGCGGAAGTCGCCCGCTACAAAGCGGCCACCGGCAAGCCGGTATTTGACCCGGCGCGCGAGGACGCCGTGCTGGAAAAAAACACCGCCCGCCTGCAAACCGAAGCCCTGCGCCCGTACTACCGCCGCTTTTTGCAGCAGGCGATGGCCGTATCCCGCGCGTACCAGCGCAGCCTGCTGGGGCGGGACACGGCCGCCTACCAGGGGGTGGAGGGCGCGTGGAGCCACATCGCCTTAACGCAGCTGCTGCCGTTCTGCCGGGCGCGGGCCTACGCCACCTGGGCCGACGTATGCGGGGCCGTGGTGGCGGGGGACGCCCAATACGGCGTGCTGCCGTTTGAAAATTCCAACGCCGGCGACGTTTCCGCCGTGCTGGACCTGCTGTACGCCAACCCGCAGCTCGCGGTGGCCCGCATGGCGGACCTGCCCATCCGCCAGGACCTGCTGGCGCTGCCCGGCGCGCAGCTGGCGGGCGTGCGCACGGTCGTCAGTCACCAGCAGGCGCTGGCGCAGTCCAGCCCGTTCATCAAAGCCCACGGGCTGGAGGCCCGCCCCTGGGGCAACACGGCCGACGCCGCCCGCTATGTGGCCGAAAGCGGGGACCGCAGCCTGGCGGCCATCGCCTCGGCCCGCACGGCCCAGCTGTACGGGCTGCAGATCCTGGCCGAGGGCGTCAACGAGGACGGGGATAACACCACCCGCTTCCTGGTCGTGACCCGCGCCGATGCCGCCGCCCCGCTGCCCGCCGCGCCCGGCCGCCGCATGGCGCTGCTGTTTACGGTGGACCACAAGCCCGGCCAGCTGGCCAACGTGATCCGCCTGATCGGCGAGCAGGGCTTTAATATGGAAAACATCAAAAGCCGCCCGCTGCCCCACGTCCCGTTCGAATATTACTTCTATGTGCAGCTCGTCTGCCCGGACAGCGAAGCCCCCGCCCGCTGCGCCGCGCTGCTGAAAAGCCTGGGCGAGACCTGCCGCACCCTGCGCAGCCTGGGCGTGTTCGAGACCGCCCCCGCCGACCGGGACCCGCTGTAAAACCGAATGAAGGAGGCCTTTTATGAAACTGACCATGAACCTTGCCGCCCGCAGCTATGACATCATCCTCAAGCGCGGCTGCCTTGCCAACCTTTATCAGTTTACCGACCTGACCCACCGCAAGGTGTTTGTGCTGACCGACAGCGGCGTGCCCGCCCGGTATGCGCAGGCCGTTGCGGACCAGTGCGCCCAGGGCACCGTGTACACCGTGCCCCAGGGCGAAGGCAGCAAAAGCCTGAAGACCTACGGCGCGGTGCTGGGGGCCATGCTGGCGTTCGGCCTGGGCCGCCGCGACCTGCTGGTGGCGGTGGGCGGCGGCGTCGTCG
Source organism: uncultured Gemmiger sp. (assembly GCA_944382805.1). GTDB lineage: Bacteria > Bacillota > Clostridia > Oscillospirales > Ruminococcaceae > Gemmiger. The sequence goes on from CALWNS010000108.1 coordinate 2,029, forward strand.
GTGACCTGGGCGGTTTCTGCGCCGCCAGCTATATGCGCGGCATCGATTTTATCAACTGCCCCACCACCACCCTTTCCCAGATTGATTCCTCCATCGGCGGCAAGACCGGGCTGGACCTGGGCGATACCAAGAACATCATCGGCGCGTTCTGGCAGCCGCGCGCGGTGCTCATCGACCCCGACACGCTGGCTACGCTGCCGCGCCGCCAGTTCGTCAACGGCCTGGCCGAAGCGGTCAAGGCCGGCCTGATCGCGGACCCCGCCCTGTTCGAACTGCTGGAGGCGGGCGGCGCGGACGCGGAGATCGAGACGGTCATCTACCGCAGCCTGCTGGTCAAAAAGAAGATCGTGGAGGCCGACGAGCGGGAATCCGGCCCGCGCAAAGCGCTCAACTTCGGCCATACCATCGGCCACGGCATCGAGGCGGTCAAGGGCGTGCGCGGCCGCCGCACCAACGGCCTGTACCACGGCGAATGCGTGGCGCTGGGGATGCTGCCCATGATCGAGGACCGCAAGCTGCAAAAGCGCACCCGCGCCGTGCTGCGCAAGCTGGGCCTGCCGGTGCGTACCGGCGTGGACAAGCAGAAGGTGCTGGCCCAGATGCAGCACGACAAAAAGGGCGGCGGCAGCACGATCACGGTCATCCGCGTGCCCGGCCTGGGCTGCTGGCGCGCCGACACCGTCCCCATGGACGCGCTGCCCGCCCTGCTGGGCCTGGATACGGGCAAGGAATGAGGGACGCGGCATGAAAAACACCTTTGGCAGCGCGGTGGCGCTGACCATTTTTGGCGAAAGCCACGGCCCGGCGGTGGGCGCGGTGCTGGACGGCCTGGCCGCCGGCCTGCCGGTGGACCCGGACTTCCTGGCCCTGCGCATCGCCCGCTGCCGCGCGCGCGGCGACGGGCTTTCCACCGCCCGCACCGAACCGGACGAGATCGAGTTTTTGTCCGGCGTGCGGGACGGCCACACCACCGGCACCCCGGTGACGATGCTGCTGCGCAACACCAACACCCGCAGCGGCGACTATGCCAAAACCGCGGCCCTGCTGCGCCCCGGCCATGCCGACTACACCGCCTTTGCCA
>CALWNS010000109.1 GCA_944382805.1 uncultured Gemmiger sp.
CGCCTGCGCCGCAAACCAAAGCAGCAGCAGCAAAAGCGCAGCGTCCAGCGGGAAAGAGGCCAGCCAATGGACCGCAAGCCCTTTGGCGCCGCCGTTCAGATACGCGCCGGCCGCGCACAGGCCCAGCATCACGCCCTTGGCGGAAAAAAGCACCAGCAGGCCGGCCGCGCCCAGGGCGCAGAACCCCAGCAAAAGGGCCAGCGTCAGCTGCAGGCAGGCGCCGGTGTACAGCGATAGAAACAGTGTGCGCAGGCTTTCGTTTTGCCATGCGTCCGCGGCGCTAGCCGCCAGGGTCTGGCCGTACCCCGCCTGCAGACGCCCGGCCGCGATGCCGCACAGGTACCCGGCCAGGAAAGCGCAGCCATGATCGATACGCCAGGCAGGGCTGCGGCGCGCCTCGACCGGGTTCCCGGCTGCGGGCCGGCGCTGCTTTTGCCGCACCGGCAGCCTGGCGGGCCAGGGCGGCGCAGCGGTTTTGGCGGCGCGCATCAACGCACCTGCCCGGTTCGTGCCGGCGCAAACAGGGCCGCCGCCGCGCCGCCGGCCGTGCCGCCCAACAGCAAAACGATCAGCAGCGACAGGTTCCGGCCATCCGCCTGTGGGATGGAGCCGCCGGCCACCGCGGCCAGCAGCAGGCACAGGCAGCAGAACGCCCCGCAGGCAAGGCCGGCCAGCAGCCGGTACCGCGCCCAGGACCAGGCCAAAACCAGGCCGGAAACAAACGCGCCGACTGCCGCCGCCAAACAGGCTGCCGGATACACCAGCGCCAGCGGCAGGTTTGTCTTTTCAAACAGCAGCGCTGCCGTGCACAGCAGTGCCAGGCAGCTTGCCGCACCGCAGAAAAATCTCTTCAGGATGCTTTTCAGCGGGTGGGCAGACCCTTTCCCCTTGGCTGCCGCCATGCGGCCGGCGGCCGGCTTCCGCAAACGATGCTGCAACATAAAAACGCCTCCCTTGCACGGTACAACCTATGCAGGGAGACGTTTTATCATTCGTTCATGCAATGGGACGGCGCGTCATTTTTTCAGCGGCGCGCTGTCCTTCTTTTTGCCGGCGTCCGCCGCTTTGGCGTCCTTGTCCTTATCTTTGCCGGCGTCGCCATCCAGCTTGTTCACCGAGGAGATCGCCGCGCGGCGGAAGCGGATCTTTACACGGTCGCTGGTGGTCTCTACCACGATGGTATCGTTTTTGCTGTCAATGGCGGCTACGCGCCCGACAACGCCGCCGATGGTGACGACTTCATCGCCCACATCGATCGAGTTGCGCATTTCAGCGTCCTTTTTCTCCTGCTTGCGCTGCGGGAGATACATGATCAGGTACATAAAGACGATGATGATAGCCATCGGCAGCAGCAGCGTGATCAGGCTGCCGGTCGTGCTGGCTGCAGTGGCCTCCAAAAATTGAACCATGTTACATACTCCTTATTGCAAAAAATAGGCATAAAAAGATTATACCGAATTTCACAGCTCTGCGCAAGAGTTTACGGCAAAAAAGTATAGGATCCTTCCAAGATTTTCGGCTCAGATCCTTGTGTCCAGCAAGTGAACGTACTTGTCGTGGAATTGCCGGTAGGTCCCGGCGTCCAATTCCTCCCGGATGCGCTCCATCAGGCGGTTATAGAAATACAGGTTGTGCATCACGGCCAGCCGCATCCCCAGCATTTCGTCCGCTTTTTGCAGGTGGCGGATATACGCGCGGCTAAAACGGCGGCAGACAGGGCAATCGCATTGGGGGTCGATCGGGCACTCGTCCCGTTCGTATTTCAGGTTTTTGATGTTGATGATACCGCTCCAGGTGAACAGATGCCCGTGGCGCGCATTGCGGCTGGGCATTACGCAGTCGAACAGGTCCACCCCGCGGTAGACTGCCTCAATGATATTGCCCGGCGTGCCAACGCCCATCAGGTAGCGGATCTTATCTTTGGGCGCATAAGGCTCCACGGCGGAAATAATGTCGTACATGACCTCCGCCGGCTCGCCCACGGCCAACCCGCCAATGGCGTAGCCGTCCAGGTCATATTCGGCGATCTGCTTCATATGCGCAACGCGCAGGTCGCGGTAGGTGCAGCCCTGGTTGATGCCGAACAGCAGCTGGTCCGGGTTGACGGCTTTGCCCTCCTGCTTCAGGCGGGCAAGCTCCTGCTTGCAGCGCAGCAGCCAGCGGGCCGTGCGGGCGCAGCTGGCCTCGGCGTAGTCATGTTCGGCCGGGTTTTCCACACATTCGTCAAACGCCATGGCGATGGTCGAGCCGAGGTTGGCCTGGATCTGCATACTTTGCTCCGGCCCCATAAAGATCTTGTGGCCGTCCAGGTGAGAGTTGAAGGTCACGCCCTCCTCGGTGATATGCCGCAGCTTGGCCAGGCTGAAGACCTGGAACCCGCCGCTGTCGGTCAAAATGGGGCCGCCCCATCCGGTAAAACGATGCAGCCCGCCCAGGGCCGCCACCGTCTCATCGCCGGGGCGCAGGTGCAGGTGGTAGGTGTTGCAGAGCATGACCTGCGCGCGGATATCCTTCAGGTCAAAAGCGGACAGCCCGCCCTTGATGGCCGCAGCCGTCGCCACATTCATAAAGGCCGGCGTTTGCACCGTACCGTGTACGGTCGTAAATTCGCCGCGGCGGGCGGCTCCCTGTTGGTGCAGCAAGCGGTAAGGCATATGTTTCTCCTTCGTGAATGCCGCCTAGCGACGGAAAACCAAAAAACGAGCGGTGCCGGGACCCCAACACCGCTTTATACATTATACTGTATGGTGCCTGGACCTGTCAAGATTGGGCGGCCAAGGGGCCGCCACGGCTCGATCCGGCCCGGCACTTGCGCGTAAAAAAGCGGGCCTTGCACAACGGCAAAGCCCGCGATGGAAAACTGCTTATTTGAAGTAACGGTCCAGCAGGCCCTGCATACCGCGGCCATGGCGGGCCTCGTCCTTCGCCATCTCATGGACGGTGTCATGGATCGCATCCAGGTCGAGCTGCTTCGCCTTCTTGGCCAGGTCCATCTTGCCGGCGCAGGCGCCGCACTCGGCGTCCACGCGCATCTGCAGGTTCTTCTGGGTGCTGTCGGTCAGCACTTCGCCCAGCAGTTCGGCAAACTTGGCGGCGTGTTCGGCTTCCTCAAAAGCATAGCGCTTCCAGGCTTCGGCGATCTCGGGGTAACCTTCACGGTCTGCCACACGGCTCATGGCCAGGTACATACCGACTTCGCTGCACTCGCCGTTGAAGTTCTCGCGCAGGCCCTGGATGATATCCTCCGGCGCGTCCTTCGCAATGCCGACAACGTGTTCGGTGACGTAGGTGTTGTCCTTCTTTTCGATGAACTTGGAAGCGGGCGCCTTGCAAACCGGGCAGAACTCGGGGATGCTGCCCTCCGCAATATAGCCACAGACGGTGCAAACATACTTAGCCATTTGTAATACCTCCGCATTGTTTATCATTTTAAGACACGATCTTGTGTCATGGATTTATAATAGCACAGCAAATGACATTTGTCAAGGCAAAAAGCAAATATATTTTAAGACGTCATCTTAAAACAATATATGCTTTGCCGCCTTTGTCCCCGTGCCGCTCCCCTGCGCCGCCCGCAGCGCGGGCAGCAGGGCCTTGGTGATGGCATAGGTGACCGAGCCAACAGCGACCCCCGCGGCCATCAATACCGGCGCGTAGCCAAGCGCCAGGCGGTCGGAGAGGATACAGGCCGCCGCCAGCAGCTGCCCGGCGTTGTGGGCCAGGGCGCCGCAGACCGAAAAGATAAACCCGGTGACCGGCAGCGGAAGGGCCAAAAACACGCAAAAGACCGCAAACGAAAGCGCGCCCCCGGCAAGGGAAAGCAGGCCGGCCGTTGCACCGCGCACCGCGAAGGCAAACAGCGCCTTGAGCAGCACCAGCGCCAGGGCATGGCGGCGGGAAAGGCAGAGCACGGCATACATGACGACCACGTTCGAAAGCCCCAGCTTCATGGCGGGCAGCAGGCCGAGCGCCGGCGAGACGGCAGATTCCAAAAAAGAAAGCGCGATCGCCAACGCGAACAACACCCCCAACAGGGCGACTTCTTTTGCTTTTTGGCTGCGCATCGTACTTGTTTCCTCATAGCTCCGTTATATTAAAAGTATACGTCCGCACGCCCTGTTTGTCAAGCGCGGCGCCCGGGCGCCAAAACGATGAAATTTTACAGGATCCCGCGCATTTCTCCGCCATTTTCCCCTTGAAATGCGGGGGAAAATAGTGTATCTTATAAGAGTATACCTGCCGCCAAATCTCGCTTTGCGGCGGCAAACTTATGCCAAGTAAAAGGAGAAATCCCATGAAAAAGATTTTTGCTGTTCTGTGCGCCGCCTCGCTGGCGCTTACCCTGCTGGCCGGCTGCAGCAACGCCGCTTCTGCCAGCGGCTCCGGCAGCGATTCATCCTCTGCCGTATCTTCCGACAGCCAGGCGGACGCGCCCGAAACGGACGCGAGCGACCCCGCTTCCACCGAGACGGCGGACATGGCCAAGCTGGAAGCCATCGTGGCGGCCATCGAAGCGGTCAACGAAGTGCCGAACCCCATGGCGCTGGAGGAGTTCCAGCTTGAAAACGACCTGCTCCTGACGATGGACAACCTGCTGGGCTACAAGGGCGATGTGACCAATAACCAGGCGGATTGCGCGCTGGTGCTGGCCGTTCAGGCCAAAGAGGGCAAGGTCGACGCCGTAAAGAGCGAGCTGGAAGCCTACAAAGAGACGGCCAGCAGCAACCTGTACGCCGAGTTTGCCGACAAGGTCGCCAAAGCGCAGGACGCCCGCATCGTGGTGGACGGCAACTTTGTGGTGATGGTCATTGCCGGCTTGGAAGGCCCGGATTATTCCGTGATCGATACGGCGATCGAAGAAGCGCTGGCCTGAGTGCCGCGCCCGTAGATCGGGAAAAGGCAGGCCGCTGCCCGCCCTGGTTCGGGGTACTTTTTGTGCACCGGGCGCAAGGTCCGGCGCGGTCTGCTGTTTTATTGCTTACATTTGGGAGGAGGGCCGCCTATGGCAGGCCATGATCTGGCGTTCAACAGCGTAGTGTTTTTATTTTGCTTTATGCCGTTGGCGCTGCTTGTGTACTATCTGGCGCCGGGGCGGCTGAAAAATGCCGTCCTGCTGCTGGAAAGCATCGTCTTTTTCTGCTGGGCCGGCATCCGCTGGCTGCCCCTGATCGCGGTGCTGGTCGCGGTCAATTACCTGGCCGGGCGGCTGATCGCCCGGCTGCAGGGCGGCGGGCGCAGGGCCGTGCTGGTCCTGGCCGTTGTGCTGAGCGCCGGGGCGCTGGTCTTTTTTAAGTATACGAACTTCCTGCTGGAAACGCTCAACAGCATTGCCGGGCTGCAGCTCTCCCCTCTCTCGTTTTTGTCGGCCCTGCCGCTGGGCATCAGTTATTATGTCTTTAAGCTCATCAGCTATGTGGCGGACGTGTATACCAAAAAAACGCAGGCGGAGCGCAATGTCATCGACTTTGCGGCGTATGTCCTGTTCTTCCCGCAGCTGATCGTCGGCCCCATCGTCCGTTACCGGGATATGGCCCCCGTGCTGCACAACAAGGCAATGGGGCGCTGCAGCATCGCCCAGGCCGAAAGCGGCGCGGTCCTGTTTGTGTTCGGCCTGGCCAAAAAGGTCATCCTGGCGGATTCGATCGGCGCGCTGTGGCAGAACATCATCGGCGCGGACGGCGTCGGCCTGGCGAATGCATCGACCCCGCTGGCCTGGCTGGGGATCTTGGCGTATTCCCTGCAGCTGTACTTTGATTTTTCCGGTTACTCGGAAATGAGCAACGGGCTGAGCAAAATGATGGGCTTCGACTGCCCCGCCAACTTTGACCGGCCGTATATGGCGACCAGCATTACCGATTTCTGGCGCCGCTGGCACATCACGCTCTCCCTGTGGTTCCGGGATTATATTTATATCCCCCTGGGCGGCAACCGGCGCGGCGCGCTGCGCCAGGTGTTCAATATGCTGGTGGTGTGGGCGCTGACCGGCTTTTGGCACGGTGCAAGCTGGAACTTTTTGTGCTGGGGCCTGTACTATTTCGTTCTGCTGGTGATCGAAAAGAACTTCCTGCTCAAATTTTTGCAAAAGGGACGCGTCTGGCCGCGGCTGTACACGCTGTTCTTTGTCGTAGTCGGCTGGGGCATCTTTACCGCCAACCAGCCGGGCGCGCCGCTGGGGCTGCTGCTCAACCGGCTGTTTGTGCCGCACGCGGGTGTTTCGGCGCTGTATTTTGTGCGCAATTACGGGGTGCTGCTGGCGCTGGGCTGCCTGTTTTCTACCCCGCTGCCCGGCTGGCTGTGGGAAAAAACGCGCCGTGTTCTGCCGCTGCGCCTGTTGATCTTTGCCGCGCTGGCGGTGCTGTGCGTGGCGTTTGTTGTGGCTTCTACCGTCTCGGCCGCGCTGTACGCCGATTTCTAAGCAAAGGAGGGCGGAACAATGGCAAAGCAATATGTATACCGCAAACCCGGCCGGGGGGCCGGCCCGCGCGCCGGCGCCGTGCTGGCCCTGTTTGCGCTGATGTGGGTCGCGTTTTCTATATACAATGCATGGGCGCCCAAGCGCGAAATGTCCGAACTGGAAAACCGCCGTCTGGCGCAGTTCCCCGCGTTCAGCGTGCAGTCCCTGCTTAACGGACGCTGGACGGACGGCTTTACCACCTATTTGCAGGATCAGGTCGCGTTCCGGGACGTATGGATCGATCTGGAGAGCGCCGTCAACAGCCTGCTGTTTGGCAAGGTGGAGGAAAGCAACATCCTGCTTGGCAAGGACGGCTGGATGTTTACCAAGCTGTTTGAGATCACGCCGGATACCACGGAACAGCTGCAGCGCAACCTGGAGGCCGTGAGCGAATTGGCGGCCCGCTACCCCGGCCGCGTGACCTTTCTGCTGGCCCCTTCGGCCAGCGTGATCTACCCCGAGATGCTGCCGCTGGGCGCGCCGATGGCGGATGAAAACGCCCTGCTGGACGATATTTTTGCCCAGGTGGGCGCCGCGGCCGATGTTATCGACCTGCGGCCTGTGTTTTCGGCCGCCAAGGAGGAGTATCTGTACTTTAAGACCGACCACCACTGGACGCCGCAGGGGGCCTATCTGGCGTACCGGCAGTTCTGCAGCCTGAAAGGGCTGACGCCGTTTGACACCGCCGCCCACGAGGCGGTGACCGTAGAGAATTTTTACGGGACGCACTATTCGGCCGCCCGCCGCTGGGACGTACAGCCCGATTCCATCACCTATTACCCGGTGGACGCGCCCATGACCGTCTATCAGATCGACGGCGAAGCGCAGTATACGCCGCTGTACACCGAATCGCTCATCAACACCGAAAAGTTTTCTACCCGCGATAAGTACGCCGCCTTCCTGGACGGGAACAACGGCTATTCGGTCATCGAGGGGCAGGGAGAGGGCAGCATCCTGGTGGTAAAGGACAGCTACGCCAACAGTTTTGTGCCGTATCTGACCGAAAATTACGCCAAGATCGGCGTGATCGACCTGCGCAATTTTTCCTACGGGCTGGATTCCACGATCGAGGCGGAAGGCTATGACCAGATCCTGATCCTGTACAATTTCCAGACCTTTATTGCGGATAAGCGGGTCGTATATATGAACCGCCCGACCACGCTCACCCAGGCGGCTGAGTGACGGGCGCGTCCTGCCAAAAAATCTCCAGCCGCGGGCGGGGCGCCGTTTTGCCGGCGCCCTGTACCGAAAAATCGAACACGCGCAGCCCCAGCGGGTCGCCGCCCGCCTGCGCCGTATCTTGCAGGATTTGGCGGAAAGCACTTTGCAGGGCGTTTTCTGCCGCGGCCGTCAGCGTTTGCCCGGCCGCGCCGCTTGCCAGGGCGTGCAGCTGCGCGTCCTTCAGCGTCAGGGTCAGGGTCGTACCGTCCGGCTCCGCCTGCCGGTACAGCGCCGCCCGGGCTGTAAGCGCGGCGCTTCCCCCGGGCAGGGTACAGTCGAAACGATCCGACTCGCCGCACAAAACGGCCGCCAGCTGCGCTACCAGGGACGGCCCATAGCTTATACGCGCTCCCCCCTGCCGCAAAAACACCAAACCGAATCCGTCGCCCTGCCAGACCGGCAGGGCGCATTCATTTTCCCGGGCAAACAACCCCGCCAGGCTGCTTTGCATCCCGTATTTTTTCTGTGCGGCGCACAGCGCCCGGTACAGTGCCTCGGCGTCGTTTGGGTGCGGCGGCTCCGCCCCCAAAAGCAGGACCTGCACCTCCGGCGCGGGCTGGGCCTCCTGCAGCAAAAGCCGCCCATACGTAAGGAGTTTTTCCTGTTCCCAGTCGGCCGGCAGAGCAGCCAGTTCCATCAGGCCGTAAAACACGGTTCCGGGGGCGTTCTGCTCGGCGTTATACAGCGCCTGCTGCGGCGTTTCGCCGCGCCCTTGTGCGCATTCCATCTCCCCTGCCGCGTTCTCGCCCAGCAAAAGCAGCGCCCGCGCCTCCCCATCGGTCTCATCAAAAAAGACGGCGCGGACGATGGATCGCTGGGACAAAAGCGGCGTACCGCAGCCGCAGAGCAGCAGCGCCGCCAGCAGGGCGGCTATCGTCAGCAGTTTTTTTGGGAACGGCACAGCCATAAGAAACCTCCCCCTGCGATGACTGCCGCGGCAAAGACCGCCGTCAGCCGGTTTTGGGCGGCAAACAGGCGTTCCGGGTCTGTCTGCCGCCAACAAAAGCACAGCGAAACGACCAGCAGAAAGTAGACCGGCAGCCGTTTGATCCCCACCGCGTTGTTTTCGCTTTTGCAGCCCTGCCCGCCCAACAGCCGCACGCCCGCATACAGATAGAGCGCCAGTTTTACACTGACCATCATGCACCACAGCGCAAGCTGCAGCCATTCCAGCCGGCGGAACAGCAAAAACGTGCCGGCGCGGGCCGCCGTGTGTACGGGGTTCTCCTGCCAGGGGAGCGCCGCGCCAAAATAGAGTTCCAAAACCAGCTGCAGACCGGCAGAGACCGCCAGCCCGATACCGGCCAGGCGGGCGGCGGTATGCGGGCCGCGCTTGTCGTGGTCCGGCCAGAGCGCCGGCATCAACAGTTCCGGGTACACGACCATCTGGGCGGCCGCCGCCTGCCCCCAGGCCGCCGCGGTGCAGGCCGGCGTTTGCAGGTTGCTCACCCGCAGGCCGCCGGCCACCGAGGCGATCAGGATCAGGCCGGCCGGCAGAGAAAGCGTAAGCAGCACATTGGCGGTTTGCGCAATGGCGGAGACGCGCCGCAGATAGAGGACCGGCAGCAGCGCTGCCAGGCAGACCCCCAGCAGCGTCAGGCTGCCGGGATACACGCCGCACAAAAGCTGCCACAAGCGCAAAAGCTCCAGGGCGGCCGCGCCGGTGAGCAGGGCAAGCCAAAGCCAGCGGACCGGGCGCAGCGGTTCGACCTGCCGCCAACTGCGCGCAAACAGCCAGGCGACCCCGGCCAGCGCCGCTGCACAGGCCGGGAAGCTGAGCAGCCCCAGCCGCGCCCAATACCCGGCGCCGTCCCCCAAAAGCAGGTTGGTCATCAGGCTGATGAGCAGCGCGGCGAAAAGATCCGGCTTTTCCCTTTTCATGGCGCCCTCCTGTCTGCGCGCGCCAGCCGCGACCAGATGCTGCGCACAAAACCGTCGCGCCAGGCCGCGCGGCCCGGGGGCATCAGCGGGTAGAGGTAGTCATACCCAAACGGGTCGCTGCCGCAGGCCATGGCGGTGACCAGCAGTACGCAGCAGGCAAACCCCAGCACGCCCCAAATCCCGGCCAGCAGGATGGCGGCAAAGCGGAACAGGATCGACTGCTCATACAGCGAGGGCACAGCCAGGGTGGCGATGGTGGCGGCCGCCGCCATGGTCAGCACCGGAATGCTGACGATGCCGGCGGAGACGGCGGTCTCCCCGATGATAAGCGCCCCCACGATGCTGACCGTATGGCTGATCGACTTGGGGGCGCGCAGGCCGGCCTCCCGCACGATCTCCAAAAGCAGGGAGACCGACAGCATTTCCAGCATGGGCGGCAGCGGCGTTTCGGCTTCGGCCCTGGCCAGGCCGGCGAGCAGGTCGGCCGGGACGATCTCCGGCGCAAACGAAAGGGCCATCACATACAGCGCCGGGCCAAATACGGCCAGCGCAAACGCCAGATATTTCAGCAGGCGGATCAGGCCGGCGAACACCGCGCCGGAGGAATAATCGTCCAGGCATTCAAAGTGCTCGCTGAAAAAGCTCGGCACGATCATGGCGCTGGGGCTGCCGGCTACCAGGATCACGATTTTTCCTTCGCACAGGCGCGCGCAGGCCGTGGCCGGGCGCACGGTGTAGGCGGCTGCCGGGAACAGATTGAGTTTATCCTGCTTGAGGAATGAAGCAAAATAGGTGCTGTCCAGCAGGACCGGCAAGCGGATGCCCGCCAGCCGGCGGCGGACAGCCTCGACCGTGTCAGCCGCCGCGCGTTCCCGGTCGTAGCACAGGCAGTATTCGGTCCGGGCGTGCGTGTGCGCCGTATGCACTTCGGCCACCAGCGCGGCGGTGCGGAACTGGCGGCGCAGCAGCGAGATGTTGGCGCGCAGCTGTTCGGTGAAAGCCTCCTGCGGGCCATGCATATTCCCCTCGCCGTCCGGCTCCGATACGGAGCGCTGCGGCATCTCCTGCGTGGAAAGCGCTACCGCGCACGGGCTGCCTTCCACAAGCAGCAGCGCCAGGCCGTTGGCCAGACGCTCGATCCATTCCGCACGTTTGGCAAGCGGCTCGCTCTCGGCCGGGATGCGGCTGGACGTAAGCAGGTAACGGACCAGCGCTGCCCCGTCCGCAAAGCGGCGGCGCTCCTGTTCCAGCAGGGAAAGCGCCATCACGGTCAGCTTTTCGGGCGAGGACAACCCCGTGAACATGACGATGCGGCAGCGGATCCCGCCGATCACAAGCTCTTTTTCGTAATAATCGGCAGACATTCCGAACAAAGAACGCAAAAACTGGGCGTTCTCCGCCAACGACCGGCTGGACTCCTTACACTTTTCCGGCAAGCGGGCACCTTCTTCCTTGCGGCATTCCGCTATCAGTGTGCCCGTTTGGCGGGAAAAATTTCATCCAACAGCAAAAAGGCCGCCCCGAAACTTTCGGGGCGGCCTTTTGTAGCGCCAAAAACGATCAGGTGGTTCCATTTCCCTGCTTGGAGCGGGAGTCGAGCATATCTTTGAGCTCTTCCATGAACGTGTTCACATCGCTGAACTGACGGTAGACCGAAGCGAAGCGCACATAGGCGACGTCGTCCATCTGCTTGAGCTGCTCCATCGCCAGGTCCCCGATGTGGATGGAGGACACTTCCCTGTCATAGGAGTTGAGCAGCGTCTGTTCAATGCGGCTGACGGCGGCGTCCAGCTGCTGGAAGCTGACCGGCCGCTTTTCGCAGGCGCGCAGCATACCGTTCAGCAGCTTTTGCCGGTCAAAGACCTCGCGCGAGTGGTCCTTTTTTACCACCATCAAGGGGACTGTTTCCACGATCTCGTAGGTCGTAAAGCGCTTCTTGCAGCTCAGGCATTCGCGGCGGCGGCGGATCTTTTCCCCGTCCTCTGTCGGGCGGGAATCGATCACCTTGGAATCAATGGCGCCACAGTACGGACATTTCATGCACAACCCTCCTGCTGTATCGTTTGGCTAAAATCGATTTTTACTTCTTCGCCTTTGCGGTGCGCGGTTTTTTGCGCAGCTGAAGATCCAGCCACAGCTGGCTGGCAATGCAGACCGTGCTGTACACGCCGCTAATCATACCGAACAGGAGCGGCAGCGCAAAGGTAAAGATGCTGTCCAGCTTAAACACGATCGAAACAACGCACACAACGCCCAGCGCAACGCAGGTCGTGATGGAAGTCATCAGCGAACGGCCAAAGCTCTGGTTGATCGAAAGGTTGACCAGCTCGCTGCGGTCCATCTGGCGCTTGCCGTACAGCGCGCTGTTTTCACGGATACGGTCGTAGATGACGACGGTATCGTTGATGGAGTAGCCCAGAATGGTGAGCAGCGCGGCAATAAAGTTGCCGTTGAGCGGGATGCGCAGGATCACGAACACGCCGAACACAACGATCAGGTCGTGCAGCAGGGCCACAATGGCCGTAGCGCCGCCCTGCAGGCCGCCCACTTTGCGGAAACGGTAGGCCACATAGATAAGGATCAGCAGGCAGGCCGTAACAACGGCCACAACGCTCTTGAGCAGGAACTCCTTACCGATCGAGGGGTTGACGTTGTTGATCTCGTTTTCATCAAAGCTGCTGTCCGGGAACTGCTCGTTCAGGGCGGTCAGCAGACCGTCCACCTCTTCGGTGGTCATGTTGTCGCTGCCGGGCATCGTAACGGTCAGCGTCTGGTTGCCCGCAATGTCGGTGCCGGTCTGCAGCGTCAGATCGCTTTGGCCGGTGGCCGTGCCGATGGTCTGCTCCACAGCCTGCAGATCGACCGTGCCCTGGTAGCCCAGGGTCAGCATCGTGCCGCCCTTGAACTCAACGTCCATCTTGACGCCGAACACAACGCAGAAGAGCGCGACAACGGCGATCAGCGCGCAGGAGATGGTATAGTACTTTTTGCGGTTGCCGACAAAGTTGATGCGCGGGATCTTATAGGGCGGGGTCTCGCCGCTGCGCGCGCCGCCATACAGCCAAGGGCTGCGCAGCGCCTGGATGCGCGACGCACCGCGCAGCATGATGCGGGTGGCGAACACGCCGAACACAAAGTTCAGCAGCACACTGGTCAGCAAGGTAAAGCCAAAGGAATACACCGTGCCGGCCGTAGAAGCGCCGAACCAGCGGAACACCGGGTTGAACACGGTGGCCCAGAACCCATCGGTCGGGCCGAAAGCGCCCATCAGGATCGCAGCCACGATAACGATGGTCACATTGCCGTCGATGATCGGCGTAAGGCCCATCTTCAGGCCGTTGGCGATGGCGCCGTCCAGCGTTTTCTTCTTGCCCAGCTCTTCGCGGATGCGCTCAGCCGTGATCACGTTGGCGTCAACGCCCATGCCGATGCCCAGGATGATACCGGCAATGCCGGGCAGCGTGAGCGTAGAACCGGAAAAGACCGGGAAATAACCGGAGACGACCGCCAGCGTGGCGGCCACCTGGCCCAGCAGCGAAAGCACCGCAATGGCGCCGGGCAGGCGGTAGCGCAGGATCATGATAAGCGCCACGGCGATAAAGGCGATCACGCCCGCCAGGACCATGACCTCCAGGCTGCGGGTGCCCAGCGTGGGGCTGATGGTGGAATAGCTTTCCGCCGAAAGCGCAAACGGCAGCGCGCCGGAGTTGATCTGGTTGGCCAGCGTGGTCACGTCTTCCTGCGTGAAGCTGCTGCCGCTGATGATCGCCCGGCCGTCGGTAATGGCGGCCTGCACGGTGGCGGTGCTGATGTTTTCATCGTCCAGCCAGATGCTGATCGTTCCGCTTTCGGGCGCCAGCTCGGTGGTGGCTTCGGCAAACTTGGAAGCGCCGGCGTCCGTGAATTCCAGCTGGACGACATAGCCTTCGGTCTGGTCATAGCCGGCCGCGGCAGAGGCCACATCGTCGCCGGTCAGGATCTCCTCGCCGTCCTCCGTGCTTCCTTTGCGGAACACCATCTGTGCGGTCGTGCCGATCTCATCGATCGCGCGCTGCGGATCGAAATCGGTCTCGTCCCGTTTCCAGGGGAAGCGCACGATGATGCGGTCCTTGTTGTAATCGACATAATCCTCGTAATCGGTGATGCCCAGGCCTACCAGGCGGTCCTCGATGACGGTTTCTGCGGCGGCCATCTGTTCGTCGGTGGCGTCCATGCCGTCCGCCGGCATGAACGTAACGTCCACGCCGCCGCGGATATCAATGCCGAAGCGGATATCCCCCGCCCCTTTGAGGTAGGTGGTCTTGATATCGCCATACTGGGAGCTGAAGCCCAGCAGGGCCGACAGCGAAAACAGGACGATCACAAGCGCCACAACAATGAAATGCCAGGCCTTGCCTCTTTTGTTCATAGGAACCTCCCAAAATATGCCCATGCGGGCTGGATTTTGACTGCTCCGCTCAGGCTGCCTGCGCCAGGAGCTTTTCCACGACCGCCAACCGCACGCAGACAGTCAGCAGCGCGGAAGCCGTCTCCACCTCCGAAAGGCTCGGATAGGTAGGGGCGATGCGCAGGTGCGAATCCTCCGGGTCGCGCCCATACGGGTAAGCGGCGCCCGCGCCGGTCAGCACAAGGCCGGCCTCCTTGCACAGCTGCGCCACGCGCTTGGCACAGCCGGGCATGACATACAGGCTGATGAAATAGCCGCCCTTGGGGTTCGTCCAGTGCGCGATGTCCCCGCAGGGGGCCAGCTCCTGGGCAAAGGTCGTCTTGACGGCGTCAAAGCAGGGCACCAGACGGCGGCGGTGCTTGGCCATATGGGCAAGCACGCCGGCCTTGTCGCGCAAAAAGCGCACATGGCGCAGCTGGTTCATCTTGTCGTAGCTGATGATCTTGACTTCAAAGCGCTTGCAGGCATACGCCATGGAAGCATCGCTGCAGGCGAACGCCGAGACGCCGCCGCCCGGGAAGGTGATCTTGCTGGTGGAGGTGAACATGAAAACGCGGTCCTCGTTGCCGCATTTGCGCGCTTCCTCCAGCAGGACCGGCGTCTCGATGATCTCGTCGGTCAGGTGGTGTACGATGTACGCTTCGTCCCAGAAGATCTTGAAGTCCGGCGCAGCCGTTTTCATAGCGGCAAAACGGCGCACGGTCTCATCGCTGTAGGTATAGCCGTCCGGGTTCGAATACTGCGGCACGCACCAGATCCCCTTGATCGTGGGGTCCTCGGCCACAAGGCGTTCGACCATGTCCATATCCGGGCCTTCCGGCGTCATGGGGACGTTGATCATCTCAAAGCCGAATTCCTCGGTGATGCGGAAGTGGCGGTCATAGCCGGGCACAGGGCACAGGAACTTGCGGTGCTCTACCTGGGACCACGGGCAGGGCGAGCCCGGGAAACCGAAGCAATAGCCGATGCTGATCAGGCTGTACATCAGTTCCAGGCTGGAGTTGCCGCCCACGAACACGTTTTCCGGCTTGACGCCCATGATCTCGCCAAACAGCTGGCGCGCCTCGTACAGACCTT
>CALWNS010000110.1 GCA_944382805.1 uncultured Gemmiger sp.
GCCCGCGCCGCTCATCGCTGACAAGGCCGGCGTTTTTCAAAATGCCAAGATGATGGCTGACCGAAGGCTTGGCCATGTCAAAATGCGCGGCGATCTCGCCCGCTGTCATCTCGCCGCCGGCCAGCAGCTCCAAAATATGCCGCCGGGTCGGGTCTGACAGCGCCTTGAATGCATCTGCCATAAACGCTCCTTTCTGTGCGCCCTGTGGGTCCCGTAAGATGATTAGACAACCATCTAATTATAAACAGTATAGCCCCGCCTGCGCGGCTTGTCAAGCGGATGTACGGTGCGGGAGGCCCCCCTGCAAAAGCAAAAAGCAAGAAACAGCAATAAGGCAGCAAGCAAAGGGAATGCTTTCTTTACAAAAGCGGACTATAATTAAGAAAAAACAGCCGCCGGGCGGGCAAGCGCGGCGGCAGGAAGGAGCACTGAAATGAAACAAACGCTGCAAAACTGGATCTTTGCCACGGGCGATACGCCGGACTGCCTGCAGAACGGGCGCGCAGTCACGGTGCCGCATACCTGGAACATTGAGGACGGGCTGGAGGAATATACCGGCTTTGCCTGGTATGCCTGTGCGCTGGACGTGCCGGAAAGCTGGCGCAAAGGCCGCGTGCGCGTGCGCTTTGGCGCGGCGTTCCACAGCGCGGTGGTATACCTTAACGGCCGGGAGGTCGGCGGCCACAGCAATGCCGGCTATACGCCGTTCACGGTGGAGCTGACCCCGTGGCTGCAATTCGGCGCGGAAAACCGCCTGACCGTGCGGGTGGACAACCGATTCTCGGAGGAAGCGCTGCCCTACCAGCGCAGCTATGACTGGGCCAACGATGGCGGCCTGATCCGCCCGGTAGAACTGCTGGTGACCGGCCGCGCCTGCCTGCAGGAGATAGCCGTGCAGGCGGAGCCGATTCTGTGCGGGACCGGCCGCCGCGATGCGGGGGCCGCGGCTTTTGGATTTACGGCCGGGGTCAGCGCGGCGCCGGGCAGCGGCGCGCTCCGGCTTTGCTGGGCGCTGTGCCCGGCCGGCAGCGATCAGGCGCTGGCCTCCGGCGCATTGGAGGCGGCCGACCCGCAGCAGGATACCTGCTTTGAACAGGCGGCCGAAATGCTGCCGCGGGTGCGGTATTGGCATTTTGACCACCCCGACCTATACACGCTGCGCCTGCGGCTGACGGATGGGGGCGAGACCCTGGACGAGAGCACGGTGCGTATCGGCTTCCGGCAGATGCGCACACAGGGGCAGACGCTTTACCTGAACGGCGAAGCGGTGCGCCTGTGCGGTACCGAATGGATGCCGGGCGGCGACCCGCAGTACGGGATGGCGGAACCGCTGCCGCAGCTGCACAAAATGCTGAAACTGCTGAAGGAGACCAACTGCGTCCTGACCCGTTTCCATTGGCAGCAGGACGATGCCGTGCTGGACTGGTGCGATGAAAACGGCATTTTGGTGCAGGAGGAAGTTCCGTTTTGGGGCAAAGACCCCGAAGTGCCCACCGGGGCGCAGTGGAAGGCGGCGCGCAGCCAGCTGCGGGAGATGATCGCAGCCCACCGCAACCACCCCTGCATCATTGCCTGGGGCGTGGGCAACGAACTGGACGCCCAGCGCCCGCAGACAAAGCGGTATATCCGCCGGGCCGTGGCGCTGGCGCATGAGCTGGACGGCAGCCGCTTTGCCGATTATGTCAGCAACACCTGGTGGCGCGATGGGCTGAACGACGCCGTGGCGGACGGCGACCTGCTGATGCTCAACGAGTACACGGGCACCTGGTTCCCCGACCGGGAGGTACATGAGGAGCTGGATAAGTTTGTGGCCGCCAACCCGGGGCGCGCGGTGCTGCCTTCGGAGTTTGGCTTGTGCGAGCCGGCTTTCTCCGGCGGCGATGCGCGGCGGGAGGAGATCTTCCGGGAAAAGATGGCCGCCTACCGGCAGTACCCGGCCATCGCCGGCACCATCAACTTCTGCCTGAACGACTACCGCACCCACATCGGGGAGGACGGCCGGGGCAAGTATAAGCGCCGCGTACACGGCTCCACCGAGATGGACGGAACGCCCAAGCCCTCTTACTGGGCCGTACAGCGCGAATGCGCGCCCTTTGCGCTGCAATGGGACGGCACGGCCGGCGCGCTGCGCTGCCGCAGCGACCTGCCCTGTTACGAGATGCGCGGATACACCCTGCAGCTGCTGGATGCGCAGGGGCAGCTGCTGGATACGCTGTGCATCCCGGACCTGCGCCCGGGCGATACCTGGCGGTTCGAAGCCGGCCGCGCCGCCCGCGTGACCGTGCTGCGTCCCAACGGCTGGACGGCAGGCAGCTGTGCTGTGCGGGAAAACGGATAAACGGCGGCGCCGAACACCTAAATAAAGATCAGGCGGCAGCCCTGCCCATTTGGCGGCGGGCTGCCGCCGTTTGTTTACTCGACCCCGGGCGCGGCGTAGGCGCCGGCCGCGCCAAGGCGGTAAGCGGTCGGGGTCATGCCCTCCTGCCGTTTGAACACGCTGCAAAAGCGGCTCTCGCTGGAAAAACCGGTATCGTAGCCGATCTCCTTGACGGTGCGCGCGGTGGTTTTCAGCAAATAGCGGGCGGTGGAAAGGCGGGTGCGCAGCAGGTATTCGTGCGGGGTGTAACCCGTCTCGCGTTTGAACAGCCGGCTGAAGTGGTAGGGACTCAGCCCGACCTGGGCGGCCAGCTTTTCCAGCGGCAGATCCTCGGCAAAATGTTCGTTGATGTAGGCGATGCACTGTGCGGCCGCCCCGCCGGGCTGCCGGCCGGCGGGCGGCGCGGCCAGCAGGAGTTCGGTCAATATATCGTGCAGGTGCTTGGAAAGCAGCGGCTCGCGGAGCAAGGCGCCCGCGGCAAAGCTCTGCGCAATGGCGCGCAGGGAAGCCGCCGCGGCGTCCGGGTCCGCCGGCGTGATAACCAGACCCAGCCGCTGGCGTACAAGGCTGCACAGCGCCCGCGCGGCCGCGCCGTCAAAGTGGCACCAGAGGCAGCGGCAGCCCTGTGCGCTGGCATAAGCGTGCGGGCGGTAACAGTCCAGCAGGGCAAACTGCCCGGCCGCAACGCCGGCGGCCTGCCCGCCCTGGCGCACCTCCATCGCGCCCTGCTCCACATACAGCAGCAGAAAGCTGTCAAACGAATTGCGCCGGATGGAATAGCCGGGCAGATAGTGGTACGCCCCGCATTGCAGCGGGTACAGAAAAGCCTGTATAGCCGTCTGGCTGGGCGTGTAGACATAATAAACCGAATCCGGGGCGACATAGGCGGCGCGGGGGACCATAGCGAACCTCCTGGCAGGAACCGCGCAATTCTGCGCTGTTTTTCTTTCATCATACTGCGGTTCCCGTTGTTTTGCAAGGCTGCGCAGAAAACCGGCCCCGCCGCAGCGGCAGGGCCGGTTTTCACTTTTCCAGGCGGCTGGCGCACTGGGGGCCAAGGCCGCTCTCCTTAATGTGCACCTGCGCCGCGCAGCAGCGCAGGGCAGCGTTGTAGCGGCAGGCGGTATCATCGCAGCGCACGCCGGTCTCGGCGGTGGGCGGCGCGTTGTCGGTGGCGGCGTTGCCGTATGCTTCGTTGCAGCGGTAGCTGCGGCAAACCGCATCCTCCTGCCCGGCGTGGTGGATCTTTACCTGGCCCAGGCAGCAGGCGCCGCCTTTGTTGTGGCAGCAATCGCTCTGGTTGCAGTCAAGGTAACACATCATCATAACACCTCCGCCCCTAGTTTGCCCGGCTGGGCGGCGGCTATGCGCGGCCCCCGTTCGCCATACAGGGGTTGACAGGGGACGATATGAGTGATACTATTTAACCGATAGGTGAAATATGACGAACCGGAGGTGTACCATGTCTGCCGTTTTCAAAGCGCTCAGCGACCCGACCCGCCGCCGCATTCTACAGCTTTTGCGGGACAGGGACCTGACGGCGGGCGAGATCGCCGCGCAGTTTGTCCTTTCCCGCCCGGCCATCACTAAACATCTGGAGGTCCTGCGCCAGGCCGAACTGGTCAGCTCCGAAAAGCACGGCACCTACATCGTGTACGCCATCAACCTCAGCGCGCTGCAGGCGGCGTTGGGAGATTTCCTGGCATATTTTGACAAAGTGCAGGCCGACCGACCGCTGCGGCGGGCGGAGCCTTGGGCAAAAGGAAAGGCAGGGGAGAGCCAATGAGTCCGCGCAAGGGCTGGGTGGAGGTCGGCATCGGCGTTCTTTCTCTGCTGATGCTGTTTTTTGGCGCACAGGCCGCGGCCGGGGCGCCGCTGGCCGCCGCGGCAGTCATGGTCTGCGGCATTGCGGCGCTGGGCCTGTTCGCCGTGTTTGCGCCGCGCCTGCTGCGCCTTTCCAAAGGAAACCCCAAGCTGCGCCTGGTCTGGATATCGGTGGGGTTTGTCGCTGTGCTCGTGTTGGGCGCGGCGGTGCTGGTGGGGGCGGAGGAACCGCTCACGGCGCTGCTGGGCGAAAAACGCATGGATGAGATCGTGAAAGTTTTTGTGTTTGGCGTTACCGGCGTCTTTGTTCTGTTGTTTGGCAACGAGGCGCCCAAGGTGCCGTTCAACCGCTATATGGGCCTGCGCCTGCCCTGGACCGTTACCGATGAAGCTGCCTGGCGCGCGGCGCACCGGCTGCTGGGGGCGCTGGCTTGGCCCTGCGGTCTGGCGCAGCTGGCCATCGCATTGTGGCTGCCGGCCGCGCTGATCGAAAGGAACAAACAGGCCGTGTGGCTGTTCCTGCTGCCCGCGCTCGTGTGGTTGCTGGTCCCCAGCGTTTATTCGCTGTGGTTCTTTGGCCGCCGCTGGAACGTGGGGCCGGGCTGGCTGTACGGCCGCGGCCGGAAAGGCGGGCGGAACAAACTATGATGACCCCGTTTGCAGCGATCTGGCCGGCCCTACCGGCAGGCTATCTGGTATTTATCAATCTGCTGGCTTTTTGGCTGATGGCAGCCGACAAACGCCGCGCGCAGCGCGGGGCCTGGCGCATCCCGGAGCGCGCCTTGTTTGCCTCGGCGCTGCTGGGCGGCAGCGCTGGCGCCTGGCTGGGGATGCGCCTGTTCCGCCATAAGACCCGCCATGCGCGCTTTGCGGTGGGCATACCGCTCCTTCTGGCTGCGCAGGTCCTGCTGGCCTTGGGCTGGAAAGCGAACTTTATGTAAATATGTAAATTCGGCGCAAATTCGCCGCCGCCTTGTTGCTGCCGGCGCGGCGGCGTGCTATACTTGAAACATCGTTTAACACCTGTTAAAAAGGACGTGCCTTATGCAAACTTTTGTCAAATCGCTGGAACCAAACGGCGCGGTGCTGACCGGTTACCTGCAGGACCGCAGCCCCAAACTGCCCAATGCGGACATCCGCCCCGCGGCGCTCATCCTGCCGGGCGGCGGCTATCAATATTGCTCCGACCGGGAGGGCGAGCCGGTGGCGCTGGCCTATCTGGCCGCCGGCTACAATGCGTTTGTGCTGCGCTACACCACAGGCCCTGACTGCCCGCTGGACAAAGCGCTGGCCGACGCCCAGGCGGCGCTGGCGTATCTGCGCGCCGGGGCCGGCGAACTGCACATCGACCCGGATAAGATCGCGGCCGTTGGGTTTTCGGCCGGCGGGCATCTGGCGGCGGCGCTCGGCACCCGCAGCCGGCTGCGCCCGAACGCGCTGGTGCTGGGCTACGCGGTCACGCTGGGCGCCACTTGGGCGCCGTTTGGCCGTAAGGATGAACCGGACCTGGGCGGCCTGGTAGACGCGGAAACGCCGCCGGCGTATATTTTTGCCACCCAGGGCGATACCCTGGTGCCGGTGGCCAACAGCCTGGCCTTTGCGCAGGCGCTGGCGGCGCAGGATATCCCGTTTTCGCTGCACATTTTCCCCACGGGCGAACACGGCCTGTCGCTGGCGCAGCCCACCACCTGCGGCGGCGAGGCCGGCCGCGTCAATGCCGAAGCGGCCGCCTGGCTGCCGGGCAGCCTGCAGTTTTTGCAAAAGCTGTGGGGCGCGCTGGGCGTGGTCGCCCCGGACGCCGAGCTGGCCGCCCAGCTGGGAGGCGGCAAGCTGGGGCTGGACGTACCTTTTAAGCGCCTGCTTAAAAACCCGGCCGCGACCGAAGTGTTGCGCCGCCGTATGCCTGAAGTGCTGGAGGCGCTGGCGCACAACCCGCTGCTGGCCGGCGCTTCGCTGCGCCAAATGTCCAGCTTTATGCCGCAGGCCTACCCGGAAGAATTGCTGGCATCGATCGATGCCGAGCTGGCGCAGGCCGCCGCCCGGCCGTAACGAAACGGAGGAGAACTATGCTGTTTTTGCAGTATCCGCCCTGTTCCACCTGCCAGAAAGCCCAAAAGTGGCTGGACGAGTACGGCGTGGCGTACACCGCGCGCCATATCAAAGAAGAAAACCCGACCTACGACGAGCTGAAAGCCTGGTATGAGGCCAGCGGCCTGCCGCTCAAGCGGTTTTTTAATACGAGCGGCCTGGCGTATAAGGCGCTGCAGCTCAAGGATAAGCTGCCGGCCATGAGCGATGAAGAACAGCTGCGCCTGCTGGCCACCGACGGTATGCTGGTCAAGCGGCCGATCCTGGTCGCCGGCGGGAAGATCCTGGTCGGTTTCCGCCCGGCCGAGTGGGAGCAGGCGCTGCTATAAGAAAAAAGGAGGGAGCAGGTATGCTGTTTTCGCGCCGCCCGCCCAAGTGCCAGGCGCCGCCCGCGGGCCTGGGGAAAGACGATATCCGCACACAGAGCAGTATCTGCACGGGGGAGACAACGGTCGGATTCCTGGACCCCAAAACCGGAAAGCTGCTGCAGGCGGTGGTCGTGCGCACGCCGCAGGACCTGGCGGATTTCTACCGTTCTTACGGGTTCGAGCCGCCGCAATAGGCAATGGGGGCACCGCCTTTTTGCCAATCTTGCGCAGTTCTTCCGCATAACGCGCGAAAACTGTGCAAAACTGTGCAAAAATTGACGCGGGCCTTTGCACGGCGGGCGTTCGGTGTTATAATCAAATCAGGCAAGCACAAAGCGTGCAGCGATTTGATCGGAGGTTACAATATGGAACTCTTTGAACGCTTCGAAAACCAGCTCAAGGCAGCCCCCAAAACCATCGTGTTTACTGAAGGGCCGGACGCCCGCATCCTCAGCGCGGCCGGCCGCCTGCTGGCCGGCGGCATCCTCAAGGTCATTCTGCTCGGCGAACCGGCCGCTGTCGAACAGGCGGCGCAGGCCGGCGGGTTTGACATTACCGGTGCCGAGATCATCGACCCGGCCAATTATGCCGGCTTTGACGAGATGGTCGCCAAAATGGTGGAGCTGCGCAAAGGCAAAATGACCGAAGAACAGTGCCGCGCCGCCATGCGCAAGGGCAACTATTTCGGCACCATGCTGGTCAAGATGGGCAAGGCGGACTGCCTGCTGGGCGGCGCGACCTACTCCACGGCCGATACCGTGCGCCCGGCTTTGCAGCTTATCAAGTGCAAGCCCGGCGTGAAAGCGGTCAGCTCCTGCTTTATTCTGGTGCGGGGCGACGAACAGCTCGCCATGGGCGACTGCGCCATCAACATCGACCCCAGCGAGGACGAGATCGTGGAGATCACGGTGCAGACCGCCCGCACGGCGCAGGTCTTTGGCATCGACCCGCGCGTGGCGCTGCTGTCCTATTCCTCCAAAGGCTCCGGCAAGGGTGACAGCGTGGACAAAATGCGCAATGCGACCGCCCGCGTGCAGGCCGACCATCCCGAACTGAAGGTGGACGGCGAACTGCAGTTCGACGCCGCCGTGGCCCCGGAAGTCGGCCAGCTCAAGGCGCCCGGCAGCGCGGTGGCCGGTTATGCCAACACCTTCATCTTCCCGGACATCAATGCCGGCAACATCGGCTACAAGATCGCCCAGCGCCTGGGCGGGTTTGAGGCTTACGGCCCCATCCTGCAGGGCCTGAATGCGCCCATCAACGATCTGTCCCGCGGCTGCAATGCTGAGGAAGTGTACAAGATGGCGCTGATCACCGCTGCCCTGATCTGACACAAAGGAACCGCTAAAAAAGCGAGGTATGCACGCCCGAACCGGGGCGCATACCTCGCTTTCTTATTTGGATCGTGTTTGGATCGTGCGGCGGCTTACCCGCCGTACCGCAGGTGCTCCGCATCCAGGTTTTGCAGCACCGGCACCATGGCCGCGCAGGCCGTGCGCGCAGCGGGCAGATCCATGAGCCGATAGTTGCCGCATTCTTTTTCGCTTGCGCCGGGGATGGGGCCGTCATAGCCGGCCATCCATACGAAGGCT
>CALWNS010000111.1 GCA_944382805.1 uncultured Gemmiger sp.
TTGCCCGGCGGGGCGTGCTTTTTGATCGAGCGCTGCTCGTGCGCGCGGCGGGTGCGGGAAGCCGAGCGGCCATCGGCGGGCATGTAGTCGAACACGCTGCCGTCCAGCGGCAGTTTGCCGCTGGCGATGTGCTCTTTCATGCGGCGGGACAGGTCGTTCGTCTCGCCTATGTACTGCAGCTCGCGGCGCGCGTTGCGGATGCGGTACTCGCCCGGGCAGGCCGGGGGTGTTTTGCCCTTCTTCGCGGCAGGGTCATCCCGGAACGGGCGTCCAGCTTTGTAGGGAAACATCAAAAGCCCTCCTTTCAGGCTGTCGTGCAGCGGGCAGGCCGGCAAGGCGCCGCGCCCGCTTATTCCTCGTCGAGGTCAACTCCCCGACCCCTTCGCCTTCGCAGGCGCCGGTCACGTCTCGCTCGCCGCCGTAGCGGCTCTCACGCCCCAGGCCGACCGCCCCAAAAAGGGCAGCCCCTGCGCCGGCGCCGATGACTGCGCCCAGTCTGCACCAGGCGGCAATGACCGTCAGGTCCATCTTTCTCCCTCCTTTCTACAGCCGCATACGCAGCGGCCGCTATGTGGCCGGCCCCAGACACCGCCCCCCTCAAAGGCCGGCGCCTTTGAAGAGCTCGGCCATCTGTTCGGCGTCGGCCCGGTCCCGCTCGTCGGCATAGGCGCTTTCGCGCACCAGGCCGACCGCACCGCCGGCGGCCGCGCCGACGCCCGCGCCGATGCCCGCGCCCAGCATGCACCAGCCCAAGATGATGTCAAGATCCATACGTTTCACCTCCCTCTTTTGGGGGCGGCCGCCGCTTGGGGGCGGCCGCTCTCTTTCTGTAAGAAAAGTATAGCACAGCAGTATTGGAATAAATAGGGAACAATTCAATATATTTTTGTTCCAGTATTTTGCACCATATATTGAATTGCCAATAAAATTATTGTATACTATATAAAAGTTTGTTCCAGTACCGGAACAAACGATCCTGTCAAAGGCGCGTTTGGCCAAATGCGCCTTACTGTAAGGAGGGGACCCGCTTTGACATTCCAGGACATCCTAAACGGCCAGGACACCATCGAGCCCAAAAACCGCCTGCGCCTGCGCCTCAGCGATACCGCCATCGAGGTGCTGGACAACGACAGGCGGGAGTATTCCCGCCTCCTTCAGCTTTCCGCCCCCCGCACAGACAACAGTTATTCCCCCATCATCAGCGAGATCGTACGGAAATACCATAAGCGCGCACGATCGTCCATTGGCCGCCGTTTGCTGGAAACGCATGCCAAGCTGGCCCGCGTGCTGCAGGAGCTTCCCGGCGACTCGCGGGACGCCGCCATCCATAAGCTGATCGCACAGGAAAAGGAAGAATTGAAACGCAGCCTCGACAAACTGCTGCACAGCAAAAGCCGGTCGGACGGGCAAAGCGTTTTGATCCGCCTGCGGACGTCCGTCATAAATGAGCTGCGCAAGACGCTGGCGGACGAGCAGGAAGAGATCACAAAAAAGCAGCTGGGGGCCCTTATCGGGAGCGGAGAGGAAACCTACTACCCGCGCAAAAGCAAGACCCGCGGCACGGCCCTTGAAAACAGCAATTTCAACCTGTATGTCACGGCGCTGGTGGAAGAGTTTTCCCGCCTGGACGATATGACGCGCGAAAACTTCTGGCTCGAGGCGCTGACCGACAGCGTCCTAGCCGGGGTCCCCCGAGACCTGGACACCGCAAGAAGGACGCCGGCCTGCCGCCCGATCTCTTTTCTGCCTCCCGACACCGCAAAGCGCATCGCGTTCTTTCCGTTTGCGATCTTGCCAGACGAAACGACGCACTATTACTACCTGGTCGGCTGCAAGGAGCCAGCCGGCGGCCAGGTCTGCCCAAAAGCGTTCCGCCTGTCCCGCATCCGTTCCGTAGAGGTGGAAAGCGGCCAACCCGGGCGCGCCTGGAAAGAAAGCGATAAAGCCGCCTTTGAGAAGCGGATCCGGGAAAAAGGCGTTGCCTTTCTTTCGGACGAAGCCACGGCGATCCGGGTGCGCTTTACCAAGAAAGGGAAGGAACGGTACGACCGTATCCGCCACATGCGCCCGGCGGGCAAGGCAGACCCCGATAACGAACAGATCTATTCTTTCCACTGCACTACATTCCAGGCCAAGAATTACTTCCTCCGTTTGGGGGGCGATGTGGAGATCCTGTCGCCCGCGTCCCTGCGGCAAAAGATGCAGCAGTTCTTTCAGGAGGGCGCCGCGGTATATGCGGATCCCCCGCCCGAAACATAAAAAGCGGCCGCAGCGCCAAGCCTTCGCTTGTGCGCCGCGGCCGTTTTGCCGTTCAAGGGCTTGTTTGGGGCATCAGCTCCACCCACTTCCCCTGGCTCCTGACCCACATATCCAGCCCGTTGCCGTCAAACACCTCCGCCTCGACGACCTGCCCGCCTTCTGGCAGCTGCGCCACCACCCGGGCGGTCGGCAGGCGGTCGAGCACGGCCTCAGTAAAGGCGCGGCTCCCCAACAGGATTTTGCACACCGCCAGCACCTCGCTTTTGGTCAGGCGGGCTTCCTCCGGCTGCAGCAGGCGGCGGTAGACGCCGGCTTCACGGTCGTAGATATAAAAAGCGCCACGGTTGTTTCCTCTGCAGAAAGGTAGCGGAGGAATGTTCTTTGGACGGCCAAGCGGTTCATGGAACAGCCATATTTCAGTCTATCGTTTTTCCAAAAGGGAAGCCGGGGTCTTCATTTAAAAGTTGTGCAAACAATACAAGCCTGAGGTATAATAAAAACAAATACGTTAGGCTCTCTGGAATGGTCTGAACAGGAATTCGTTCCGGCTGGCGTCGGCTTTATAAAGGAGTAGAATATGGAACTTGAACGATTCAGTGAACTGTACCGCCGTATTCGTACCGAACCTTCGATCCTGCTGTTGGGGCAGGGCTATCTTGGCCTCACAGGCGAGCCGGATCCGATTTGGGCAGGGCTGGAAAAAGAGTATGCTGATCAGGGGATCAGTCCCCGAGTGGTAGACTACCCCGCGCTGTGGAAAGCTGTGGTACAGCAGGAAAAGGACGCCCGGCAACTTCTGGCATCGGTCCGGGCCGCGGCAGTCCGGATGCCGCCGCGCCAAGAATTGCGAGCCATGCTGGATCTGCACTGGAGCCTGCTTTACACGTCAGCGATTGACAAAGGACTGATGGCAGCAGCAGGGGACGGCTTT
Organism: uncultured Gemmiger sp.; assembly: GCA_944382805.1. Lineage (GTDB taxonomy): Bacteria > Bacillota > Clostridia > Oscillospirales > Ruminococcaceae > Gemmiger. The sequence goes on from CALWNS010000111.1 coordinate 3,191, forward strand.
GACATAAATGATGAGCCCTCCCGCCAGCGGGCAGCCAACCGCCGTTTCATGAACAAAAACATCCATTACTGTGTTGAACTTTGCAGCAATAACGACACCCCCATCCTGCTGAACAGTCCGGTGTCGCTTCGGCGGTTTGAGCATAGCATTTCGCAAAAGATTGACTGGATTCCTGGCACATACCTTCGGGACTATGGCGTGCTGGTCATCGATGGTTGCAACCCCGAACACGACTGGCTGAGCGATGAACTGCTGTTTAGCGCTCTGGATTCTATGCCCTATGACAGCATCTATTGGTTCAGCGCCCCTCGTGAGCTGCCTCCCTTTGCCCAAGACCTGGCGCAGAGAGGCGTGCTGACTGCCGAGAGCGAGACCTTTATCCAGCAGCTGTACCAGCACATACCGGAGCTGTTTGAAGCGGATGAGCAGGAACCGTTCGTTGACCCACAGATGTATGCTTCGCTCACCCTGCACTTCAAAAATCGGCGGGACCGGGTGGTAAACATTCCCCGTGACCGTATCACAGAGATAAACGGCGATTCCCTCTGCTTGCTGGACGACGGGATCCTGGCGGGCCGGCCGGCTGTCTTTTCCAACCGCCCGCTTGCTTTTGCCCAGTTCCTGGCCCAGAAAGGGCTTCCCAGCTGGGATCTGTTCCGGGCAGCGCCGGGGAATCCGTCCTTCTATTTTACGCGGGACAAGGACCAAGAGCTGGAGAACAAAGTAAAGGCGCGTCTAAACATCCAAGACGGCTCCCGCCGACGCCCACTGCTGCTGGAAGGCCCCAGTAATAGCGGAAAAACCATGATGCTGGCAAACCTGGCCTTAAAGCTGGCGGCACAGCGGAAATACCCTGTGTTGTTCCTGCATGGAGACCTGGTTGCCGGCGCGGAAGAACGGCTGCAAAACTTCTTGAAGGAATGGTTTGTCAAGGAAACTGCTTTCGACGGCGAGCGGCTGGAACGGATCCTGATTGTATGGGACGGAAACAGCGTGCAGAACGACCAGCGCCGGTACTACGACCTGCAAAAGCAACTTTTCACCAGCAATGTTCTGGTCGTGGGAAGTTGCTATACCACTGACAACGGGAATGGCGTCTGCCTGGGGCCGGATTTGAGCAGTGGAGAGCTTCACCGTCTACAGGCGGTGGTTGACAGCCTGGGCGGCGAATTCCGCGAGCGGTTCCAGGCGGTCATTCGGAACGGCAGAAAACAGATCGGTAAACAGTGTGGACAGAGCAGCCTGCTGTACCTTCTGCAGACTCTGTTTCGATTTGAGTTTGACGAGGAATACCGTGCGGTGGCGCGGATGCTGAAAATGCAGTTTGGTCAGGAACGCGTCTTTGTGGAAAACAGCACCGCCGACCGTCTCCGGCGCTATGTGGAAGAATACAACGAAACTGTGGCCGCGGTGGCCCGGCGTGGTGGAGCGGCCAGCTACCAAATGAAGTTGCAACTCTATCTGCAGCAGAATTTCCCGGATGCGGCGATCGCCTCTACAAAAATGGACTCTCTACCGGACAAAGAACGCCGGCATATCCGCATGCGGGAAGTTGTCCAACGGCTGAACCGCGCACTAGCTTTAGCGGGCGAGTTTGGCGTTCTACTTCCCTCCAATCTTCTGCTCCATCTGCTCAGGGATCAAGACGGAAATTCCTATGTCTGCTACGGCAGGGAAACAGCTCAGCTGTTTGATGTGCTCAAAAACGACAGCCTGATTGAAGAGATCTGTGTTTCCACAGACCGATTTGGAGATGAGCGGTATTATAGGTTCCGCAATTCCCTGGAGGCCGAGAACTACATTTGCCTGCTGGATGATCTGCCTATGGGGGAAGCATCCCCAAAACGCAAAGAACGTGAGTTTACCATCCTGATGGAGTTGATGGAAGCGGCTAGCGACGAAGAAGACCTACTAACGGTGATCGAGCTGGTGCGCCAGTTTGGGCCGAACGGGCATGGGAAACTTTCCGAACAATCCCAAAAGATCACCACCGGCAACTACACAGTTTATCAAGACTATTGGGAGCCGATTGCCAGCCGGTTGATCGACCTGTTCGGCAGCGACCCGGAAGCGGTTCTGGTGTATGCCCATTTCATGCGCGAATCTTACAACGCAAAGAATCCCGAGCTGCAAGAGGCTTTTGACAACGAATTCGGCAAGATATATGGGGAGAGCCGGGTGCGGCTGGAGAGCGCGATCCAACAACTGGAGCAGTCGGGAGAGACTCAAAGTCCCCGCTGGTGCCGCCTGAACATCGAGCGGTGTGCCAATCTGCAACAGAGCATGCGGTACGGTAAATTCAACGCGGTGAGTTACCAGTCGATCGTAGAGACTATCCACCGGGTGTACGACACCATGCACAGGCTCAACAGCAGCACGCACAGCCAGCGGTATGAGTTTTCCTCCAACTATATGCTCGACATCCTGCTCAACGCATTCCTCACCTATGCAGCAAGCCTAAAAGGGGAGCAAGCGCCTATGGACGATCAGGAATTCCAGGCGCAGCTGGTCGCCCGGGTCCACGACATTGACAAGATGTTGGTGCTGGATGATATGATTCGGGAGCACAACTCGTCCAACCTGCTGAGCAAAATTGCCAAGGTATACAAATACTTGGGAAGTTCTGAAACGCTGATGCAGCGGTTGGAGAAGAGCTTCCAGCACAAAAACAGCGACGCCTACATCTATATGCGGGCGCGCTGTATGTGGCAGGATCTTACCGAGTCGAAAACCTGCGCATCAACCCCCTCGGAATTGTTAAAAAAGGACCGGTACTTACTGCTTTGCAATCACGATCTGCCGCACATGGAGCTGGAATCCCTATCCAATTCGGTGACCGACGCTGCGTTGGCAGATGCCGAAAATGTGCTGACCTATCTGCAAAGTCAAGACAAGCAAATTAAGGCGGCACGCAGCGAGCGGTGCGTGATGATGATGATCCGGGCTCGTTGGCTGCAATTGAGCCGCAATCCCATGCTGGCCCAGAAGCAGCGGATCCCCTTTACCAAGGAGCAGTGGAGCGAACTGATCGGTTGGTGCCGCACATTCGTGAGCTTCCATGAAATGATGGGGCGGGAGACCTTCCCGCCAGCCTACTTTCTGCTGGGGATACACGAATGGCTGTATGGCGACCCGGCGAAGGCCAAGGAATGTTTCCGTATTGCCCGGAGCGACAGCTATGGCGACTATGTCACGATCGAGCGGCTGGTACTGTGCCGCTGGGGGACCTGCCAAGAGCGCACCTTCAAGGTTCGGCTCAAAAACATTGGAAACGGTCGCTATACAGCAACCATTGTCCAAGAAACCACCCCAGATGCCGACAGCCAGGACCGGGCGGTAGGGCGCTACAACGTGGGCGTACCCAAAAATCTGAAGGAGCATCTTCTCGAGGGTGCGCCGCCCCGCGTGCAGGAATTCAACCCAAAAATGGAATGCACGATTCGGTTTAACCTGAGCGGCCCCCAATTGGGTGTGCCGCTGGAAGGGGGTATGGAATAATGGAGGTATGCTATCCCTTGTTCCTCCAGCCAGGAAAACTGCGCGCGCTGAACGAGTTGGCGTTTCGCGAAGTCGGCTTCCCGCTGTTCCTGTATGTTTCCGAGCGGTCCCGCCCTGCCGCGGAGGATGTGGTCGGCGTGCTTTATGAAGTGGTAACCGGCCTGTATGTGGTATATCACGATTACGGCAGCCGCTTTTTGAATGAATTTTGCGCCTTCTGTGATGGGCAGGATCGGGTCGAACCTCTGCGTGATCAATACAGAGAGGAGCGAAAGCAAGACCGTACCCACCAGGACACGGTGAACAAAATTCGCTCCGGCTTTTGCCATGGCATTTTCCCTGACACAAGAAGCGGAATGAACTATGTCTTGGCGTTGCAGGACCTGACCGGGATCAGTGGTTCTGTAAGCTGGCCGGATTTCCCTGCGAACCTAAACAAAAGCCAATGCGCTCAGGTATTGGAGAATCTTTTGCTGGGAGCTGACAACCTGTATAAACATCTTTGGCAAGACATTGAATCTCTTGCCGCGCGCGACGGCGTGATGGAGCAATTTCGCAACCGGCTGCAAACCAAGCTGCTAAACAGCGATCAACCCCAGTGGGGCTTCGCGAAGAAGAAAGAGTATTTCGACCTCCGGGTCATCAAGCAGGTTTGTGGTAGAGCGCGGGATCTGCCGGTGCCGAATACGCTGATTGTGCGCTGCTGGCTCAAAATGCTGGTGGATGGTTTGCGGCGCGGCGAGATCGAAAATGCCAGCGCACCGATCGTCCGTCTTCAGGAGTTGTGTTACCAGGTAAAACACGAAGGTCTGGTAATCCGCCTTGCAGAAGCAAGGTGGAGTCAAACCGCGACCCGTTCCTCCAGCACGATTCTTGGCGCAGATTTGGAGTTCTGAATCATGCCCCCCTGGCGGCAAACCGTTGGGCGAGAACATCAGGCGCAATATACTGCCGGGCCCATTTCCAAGGCGGCATAATGCTGGACTTTTGCGCCCGCTCCTTTGACAAGAAAATAGGGGGGCCTGGAGGAAGTACGGCGTGGTGGTGCTTGCAAACCATATCCCTGCGAACCAGATAAATGCCAAAGAAACCGCACGCTTCTGCGCCATACAGAAGCGTGCGGTTTTACTTTTAGGGGGCCGCTGTGCCGCGTTGGTTCACCCCTGCGCGTGCAGCCAGGCGATGTAGCCCGGCACCTCGCCGCGCAAAGCGGGCAGCGGCAGGCCGGGGGCGGCCAGGGCCTCGCCGGCGTGGGCCGTTTCGTCTGCGCCGCCGGTGTACAGCGCCTGCACGGCGTAGCGCGCGCCGGGGCGGGCAAAGGGCAGCGGCTGGCGGCGGCCGTCAAGCGGCGCGCCGGCGGCAAAGACGACGGCCTCGCTGCCGTCGGCCGCGGCGATGGCCCACACCGCGCCCTTTCCGTCGGGCGCGGCCAGGCGGTAGTAGCTGCCGCTGCGCAGCAGCGCGCCGTGGTCGCGGTAGAACTGCACAAAGGGGTGCAGGGCCTCGATCTCGGCCGCGGTATACCGGGTCAGGTCCAGCTCAAAGCCAAAGGTGCCGGTCAGCGCCGCGGCCATGCGCGCTTCGACGCTGGCGGTGCGGCCGGTGCAGTGGTTGGGCACCGTCGAGTAGTGCTCCCCCATGACGCAGGGCGGGTAGCAGAAACTGGTGCCGTACTGGATCATCTGCCGGTCCAGCGCGTCGGTGTTGTCGCTGGCCCAGATCTGCGGCGCATAGTACAGCATCCCGCAGTCGAACCGCGCGCCGCCGCCGGCGCAGTTTTCCAGCAGCAGGTCGGGGTAGCGTGCGGTCAGTTTTTGCTGCAGGTCGTACACGCCCAGCACATAGCGGTGGTAGACCTCGCCCTGGCGGGCGGCGGGCAGCGCCGCGCTGCAGACATTGGCCAGGCTGCGGTTCATATCCCATTTGAGGTAGCGCACCGGGCAGGAGTCCAGCAGCGCCGTGAGCTGCTGCCAGATGTTTTCGCGCACCTCGTCGCGGGAAAAATCCAGCACATACTGGTTGCGGATGGCCAGCGTTTCCCGCCCGGGGATGTGCAGCGCCCAGTCGGGGTGGGCGCGGTAGAGCTCCGAGTCGGGGCTGACGGCTTCCGGCTCGACCCAGATTCCAAAATCCAGCCCCAGGGCGTTGATTTTTTTACACAGCCCCGCCACGCCGCCGGGCAGTTTGCGGGTATCGGCCACCCAGTCGCCCAGGCTCGTCGTGTCGGCGTCGCGGCCTTTAAACCAGCCGTCGTCCAGCACAAACAGGTCGGCATGGGCGTCTTTGGCCGCGGCGGCCAGCGCCAGCAGCTTGGCCTCGTCAAAGTCGAAATAACAGGCCTCCCAGCTGTTGAGCAGGACGGGCCGCGGCGCGGCCAAATCGGCCCAGCGCGGCGGGATCAGGTGGCGGCGGATGGCGTCGTGGAAAGCCCGGCTCATGCCGCCGAGGCCCGCGCCGCTGTACACAAACGCGGCTTCCGGCGTCGTGAACCGCTCGCCGGGGGCCAGCGTCCAGGCAAAGCGGAACGGCTCGATGCCCAGGGACAACCGCACCCCGGCCACCGTGCGCTCGGCCTGGATGCGGTAGTTGCCGCTGTAGACGAGCGCCGCGCCCCAGCACGCGCCGTGCTCCTCGCCCGCGTCGGGCGCGCACAGCACGGCAAAAGGGTTGTGCGCATGGGTGGGGATGCCGCCGACGCTGCCCACGCTCTGCACGCCGGGGCGCACCGCGGCGCGGCAGGGCGTGCGCTCGGCCGCCCAGTCGCCGTCAAAGGTGATGAGGTCCAGCGCCGGGACATCGGCTTTGGCAAAGTCCACCACGGCCGACGGCACGCCGCGCAGCGTCACCGGCGCACGGCCGGTGTTCTCGACGATGGCCGCGCGGGTGATGACACCGCACCCCGGCAGCACGCCGTACAGCAGCGTGACGGTCAGGCCGGCTTCGTCGCGCAAAGTCAGGCGCAGCGTCTCGGCCCCGTCGCCATCGCGGAAGGCCGGCAGCCCCGGCAGGGCGTACTTGCCGGGCGTAACTTCGGCCCCGGCAAAGCGCAGGTCGCCGGCGACGGTGCCGTCGGGCCATTCCGGCGCAAAAAACGGCGCGTGGTTGTCGCCCAAACCGGGGGCCGGGTATTCCTGCGGCAGGCGGTCGGGCCAGCAGCCGGGGTCGTTGTGCGGCGCAGGCGGCAGCGCGGGGGCAGTGCGGCACAGCGGGCCGTAGTACAGGTGCAGCAGGCGGCCGGCGTCGTCCGCCGCCAGCCAGTAGCTGGTGTGGGCGGTGTGCAAACCGAACCGGCGGGCGGTAAAGTCAGCGTGGATCATGGCAGGTGCGTCCTTTCTGAAGAGGTCGTTATTTTAAGGCAGGTCACGGCGCGTTGTGTTCCAGCCGGGCAAAGGCGGGGCGCAGCAGGTACGCCGCACCCACCACCACCGCCCCGCCGCCAATGGCGAGCCACAGCGGGAACAGATACCAGAACACATTGGGGGCCAGCCCGGCCAGCAGCGGCAGCCCGCCCATGCCGGCGGCCCACAGCAGCGCCCCGGCCGGGCTGGCGACGCACAGCTTTGCGCCGTCCTGGACGACGTCGCGCGCGCGGCGGTAGGCAAAGCGGCCCAGCAGCGCAAAGCCGCAGCCCGCGGCGCACAGCCACAGCACGGCGGCCGCCGCCCCGGCGGCCAGCAGCACGCCGCCCAGCGCGCCCACGCCCGGGGCCAGAAACAGCTCGGCCGCGATGAGCACGCCGACGGCCAGCAGGCCCAGCCAGGTCACAGTGGCCAGCTTGCCGTCGCGCCGAAACGCCGCCGCATAGTCATGGAACACGCGGTAGTCCTGCTTGGCGGCCATCTTGCCGGCCACCGCGAACGCCGCCGTGGTGGACGCGCCGATGGTGACGAGGGGCACACAGCCCGCCAGCCAGCACAGGTGCAGCAAAAACACATCGCCCACAAAGCCCGCCCAGCGGAAAAACGGGTTGTCGAGCCATTTGTTTTTCATCGGCGTTTCCCCTCCCCGGGAAGTATTTGCCTTATTATACACCGGCGGCGCGCAAAAAGGCCAGGTTTTTGTCGATCAACGCGCAGCGCTGGGCCACGCAGCCGCGGCTGCGCAGCGGGTCCGCCGGGGTGTTGAAGGCATAGTCCAGCAGTTTTTCCACCGTGGTGAACGCCACGTGCAGCCGCGTATCGCTGGAGGCATAATAAATATACACCGCGCCGTCATCGCGCGCAATGGCCCCGTTGGTGAACACGACGTTGGACACATCGCCCACGCGCTCGCCGCCCAAAGGCGCGAGCAGATAGCCCGACGGCTCGGCAATGACCCGCCACGGTTCGGCCAGGTCGGTGACAAAGAGGTAGAGCACATACCGCAGCCCGGCAGCAGTGTTGCGCACGCCGTGGGCGATGTGCAGCCAGCCTTTTTCGGTGCGGATGGGCGGCGCGCCCTCGCCGTTTTTGGCCTCGGTGATGGTGTGATAGCGCCGCGGGGAGGTGATGACCTCCTCCTCCAGCACTGCATGGGTGATGTCGGCGCAGGTGCCAAACCCGATGCCGCCGCCCGAGCCGGTGTCGATGAAACCGTCCATCGGCCGGGTGTAGAACGCATAGTTCCCGTCCACAAAGTCGGGCAGCAGGTCGACGTTGCGCTGCTGGGGGCTGCGTTTGGTCACGAGGTTGGGCAGGCGTTCCCAGGTTTTGAGGTCGCGGGTGCGCACGATGCCGGCAGCGGCGACGGCGGCCGAAAGGTCGGGGTCTGTCTTGTCCTTGCTCTCGGAGCAAAAGACGCCGTAGATCCAGCCGTCGGCGTGTTTGGTCAGCCGCATATCGTAGACGTTCGTCTCCTCGGGGCAGG
>CALWNS010000112.1 GCA_944382805.1 uncultured Gemmiger sp.
ACAAGAGCCTGGAGTTCGTGGGCGAGGGCGTCAAGAGCCTTTCGATGGACGACCGGCTGTGCATCTGCAACATGGCCATCGAAGCCGGGGCCAAGAACGGCATCTTCCCGGTGGACGAGACCTGCGAAGCGTACCTGAAAGGGCGCAGCCAGCGCCCGTGGGTCAAGTACGAGGCCGATGCCGACGCCGAGTACGAGCGCACAGTGGTCATTGACCTGGATGCGCTGGAGCCGACCGTCGCCTACCCGCACCTGCCGGAAAACACCCACCCGGCCAAAGAGGGCAAGGGCATCAAGATCGACCAGATCGTGATCGGTTCGTGTACCAACGGCCGGCTGGAGGATATGGAAGCCGCCTATCGTATCCTGAACGGCAAGCATATCGCCAAGGGCGTGCGCGGCATTATCATCCCCGCCACGATGGACGTGTACAAAGAGTGCATCCTGCGTGGCTACACCGCCGCCTTTATCGATGCGGGCTGCATCGTATCGACCCCGACCTGCGGGCCGTGCCTGGGCGGGTATATGGGCATTTTGGCCGAAGGCGAACGCTGCGTATCCACGACCAACCGCAACTTTGTGGGCCGCATGGGCCATGTAGATTCCGAAGTGTATCTCGCCAGCCCCGCCACCGCCGCGGCCAGCGCGCTGACCGGGTACATCACCGACCCCAGGGAGGTTTGAACATGAAAGCACAAGGCACCGTTTTCAAGTACGGCGATAACATCGACACCGACGTCATCATCCCGGCGCGTTACCTGAACACCCAGAACGCCAAGGAACTGGCCGCGCACTGCATGGAGGACATCGACAAAAGCTTTATCACCCGCGTACAGCCGGGCGATATCATGGTGGGGGGCGAAAACTTCGGCTGCGGTTCCAGCCGCGAGCACGCGCCGCTGGCCATCAAGACGGCAGGCGTGAGCTGCGTGATCGCCAGGAGCTTTGCGCGCATCTTCTACCGCAACGCCATCAACATCGGCCTGCCGATCCTGGAATGCCCGGCGGCCAGCGAGGCCATCCGCGAAGGCGACGTGGTCAAGATCGACTTTGACACCGGCCTTATCACCGACGAAACGACCGGCCAGACCTTTGAGGCCGCGCCGTTCCCGCCGTTCATCCAAAAGATCATTACCGCCGGCGGGCTGATGAACAGCCTGCGGCAGGGATAAGCCAGGAAAGGAAAGAGCATGGAGAAAAACATTGCGCTGATCTACGGGGACTGTGCAAGCCCCGAGATCGTGACCCAGGCCGTCCGCGTGCTGGACGCCGTTGCGGCCAAGTACGGCCATACCTTTACCTATACCCGCGCCTATATGGGCGGCGAGGCCATCGACCAATTCGGCGACCCGCTGCCGCAGGCCGAGCTGGACAAATGCCTGGCGGCGGACAGCGTGCTGCTGGGCGCGGTGGGCGGCCCCAAATGGGAGGGCGTGCCCGGCGACAAGCGCCCCGAAAAAGGCCTTTTGCGCCTGCGCGCCGGCATGGGGCTGTACGCCAACAGCCGCCCGGCGAAGATCTGGCCGCAGCTGGCCGATGCCAGCCCGCTGAAAAAGGAGATCGTGGACCGCGGCATCGACTTTATCGTGGTGCGCGAACTGATCGGCGGCGTCTATTTTGGCGAGCACAAGACCTTCCACCAGGACGGCGAGCTGAAAGCCGTGGACGTGATGCCCTATTCGGAGCATGAGATCGAGCGCATTGGGCGCATCGGCTTTGAGACGGCGATGAAGCGCCGCAAAAAGCTGACCTGCGTGGACAAGGCGAACGTGCTGGACACCAGCCGCCTGTGGCGGCGCGTGCTGGAAAAGCTGGCGCCGGAATACCCGGAGGTGCAGTTCAGCGAGATGTTTGTGGACAACGCCGCCATGCAGATCTGCAAGGACCCGAGCCAGTTTGATGTGATCGTGACCGAGAATATGTTCGGCGATATCCTTTCGGACGAAGCCAGCGAGATCACGGGGTCCATCGGCATGGTGCCCTCCTCCAGCCTGGGGGCCGGGCCGCGCGGGCTGTACGAGCCGATCCATGGCTCGGCGCCGGACATTGCCGGGCAGGACAAAGTAAACCCCATCGCCTGCATTTTGTCGGCGGCGATGATGCTGCGCTACAGCTTTGATATGCCCGCCGAGGCCGACGCCATCGAAGCGGCGGTCTCCGGCGTGCTGGACGCCGGGCTGCGCACGGCGGATATCATGCAGGAGAGCTGCACCCTTGTCGGCTGTGCAGCCATGGGGGACGCGATCCTGGCGCGGCTGTAAAGCGGCGGGCAAAAAAGGCCGGCCGCCTGTTGTGCGAAGGCGGCCGGATAAAAAACCAAAACATCCCCCATAAGAGCCAAAAGAGGAAACCCATCAATCTGTTTTGACCCCGCCCGGGCTGTATGCAAAGCCCGGGCGGGGTATTTTATGCCTATTGCGCGCCGGTATCCTCCCCCGCCGCTTCCCCACCGCCGCGCCAGGGGCGGCGGGCGGCGGCGCGGTTGTAGCGGGCGCGGCGGACAAAGTAGCTGACGATATAAAACAGCAGTTCCAGCGCGGCTATCACAAAGCTTGTCAGCCGCGGCAGGCGCTGGAACTGGATCCAGATCACCGCCGTGATGATGCAGGTCGCCGCCGCCAGACTGAGCGCGCCGATCCACATTTCGCGGCGGGCGCGCGGCCAGCGGCTGATCCAGATGCGGCGCTGCCCGCAGGCCATCAGGTACCCCAGCAGCAGGCACGGCAGGCACAGCGCCAGCACCGCCGCCGTCACGCCGTCCTGGCCCATAAACCCGCCCCAGACCGCCAGCGCTATATGCAGCAGGTATAGCGGCCGGGTGCTCAAGGCCCAGAAATAATCGGCAAAAGAGCCAGGGTCGATCTCGCGGGCGATCTCGTCATACAGCGCCTGCCGGTCCGGGCCAAGGGCCTTGGCCAGCGTTGTGCCCTGCTGCTCCGCCGCCTGGGCCATATCGATCATGTCCTTGCGCACGCGCTCGACTTCATACAGGTTCCAGCTCCCCTTGCGCACCGAGTACATCACGTCCTCAACGGTATGGCAGTCCGGGCCGGTCAGCGCCTGAAAGCGGCGGTCGTTCTCCTTTTTTAATTGTGCATATTCGTTTGGGCGCATCGCTCATTCCTCCTTGCCGTCGGCCAGGACCTGTTGCACGGCGGCGGCGGTCTCGCGCCAGGCGGCTGTAAAATCGGCCAGCGTCTGCCGCCCGGCCGGGGTCAGGGCGTAATACTTGCGGCTGGGTCCGGCCGGCGAAGCGCGGTAGGACGCCGCGACCAGGCCTTTGCGCTCCAGCCGCAGCAGCAGCGGGTAGAGCGTGCCTTCGGTAATATCGGCAAAGCCGCTTTGCCGCAATGTGGCCGCAATGGCGTAGCCGTAGCTGGGCGCGCGGGCGATGATCTGCAAAATGCAGCCTTCCAGCGTGCCTTTGCGCAGCTGGCTGCGGTCAAACATTGCGGTACCCCCTTCCCCGCTTTGCGGCAGAGCCGTTCAGCTACTTTGTTATGCAAGGTTCCTTTGGCTATATTGTATCACAAGGTAGCAGCGCGGTCAATAACCCCGCCGCCGTGCGGCATAAAAAAACCGTACCGAAAAACTCGGTACGGTACAGGGCACGCTTACTTTCTTTCCCTCCACGGGCTTTGGATGATCTGGCCGGAATCGACCTTGGTCTGCGCTTCCACACGCGCGCCGGCCTTGACGATGCCGCCGGGGGCGATGTGTACGCCGGCGCCCAGGGCGGCGTCGTGGTCCACAACGGCCCCGGCGTTGAGCAGGCAGCCCACCCCGACGCGCACATTGGCGCCGACGAAGGCAAACGGCAGCACCACGCTGCCCGCCCCCAGCCCGGCCGAGCGGCTGACCACCGCCGCCGGGTGGATAAACACCGGCAGCTTGTAGCCCACGGCGGTCAGCTTTTGGATCAGCTGCACGCGCAGGGCGTTGTTGCCCAGCGCCACAAAGGCGGCCGGGCAGCGGCGGCGCAGCGCGGGGTCCACATAGTCGCGCAGCGCCCCGGCACAGCCGGGGGCGTTATCGTCCAGATAGACCGGCTTGCCCCAGCCGCAGTCCTCCAGCATTTCGCCCAGCTCGGCGCCAAAGCCGCCGCGCCCCAGCACCAGGATGTGGGAATATTTCGTTAAAACCGGCATAGGATAGCCCCCTGTTCGTTTTTTTCAGTATAACACGGTTTTGGGGCGGGCACAAGCGCGGAAATAAGTCATACTTTTGTTTTTTCACTCCATCAAAATCGACAAAAAACACGCGGCAAACGGTGTGCGGCTGGCAACTTATCCGAAAAGAGGGCTGCCCGCTTGCATTTTTGGCGGCGGGGCTTTACACTGAATTTACAGGATGTCCAACTCTTTCTTTGCAAAGGCGGGAGGGGCGCACGATGCCGAACTTTTGGAAACAGCATGAACCGTGCCGCGCCACCCGTGTACGCCGGGGGCTGGGCAGCCGTATATCCATATCCGCAGCAAGCGCAGTGTAAGTATACGCTGCGCTGTTTTATTTGCTGTTCGCTGCGAAAACAGGAGTTTTGCACTAAGGAACAGAAAAAAGTAGCCGTCATTATGGGTTCGGACAGCGACTGGCCGGTGGTGGAGGGCGCGTGCCGCGTGCTGAAGGAATTCGGCGTGCCGTATGAGGCGCGCATCCTTTCGGCCCACCGCACGCCGGAAGCCGCCGCCGCATTTGCCAAAAGCGCCCGCGCCAACGGCTATGGCGTGATCCTGTGCGCGGCCGGCATGGCCGCCCACCTGGCCGGCGCTTTTGCGGCCAACACCACGCTGCCGGTGGTGGGCATCCCGATGAAGGGCGGCGCGCTGGACGGCCTGGACGCGCTGCTGGCCACCGTGCAGATGCCCTCCGGCTTCCCGGTGGCGACGGTGGCGCTCAACGGCGCGAAAAACGCGGCCTACCTGGCCGTGTCCATCCTGGCCGTGGGCGACGATCGCCTGGCCGCCAAGCTGGATGATTTCCGCCAGGATACCGCCGCCGCCATTGCCAAAAAGGACGCCGCCGTGGCGGCCGAAGCCGCCGCGCTGTAACGCAAAAATTTTGCGCGGCAGAACTTGCGCCACCCCCGCAAACACGGTACAATATAAAGTAGAAACACCAAACGCAGCCCGCCGGGGCAAACAAAAACAAAAGGAGAGTTTTACCATGGAAAACGAGATCAAAGTGCTGGACCAGATGTACGAAGGCAAAGCCAAGCAGGTGTTCGCCACCACCGACCCCGCCATCGTGATGGTCCACTACAAGGACGACGCCACCGCCGGCGACGGCGAGAAGAAGGGCACCATCCGCGACAAGGGCATCGTGAACAACAAGCTGTCCAACGCGCTGATGCAGAAGCTGGAAAAAGAGGGCATCCCCACCCACTATGTCAAGGAGCTCAATGACCGCGATACGCTGGTCAAAAAGGTCGAGATCGTGCCGCTGGAGGTCATCATCCGCAACGTGGCCGCCGGGCATTTCACCCTGCGCATGGGCGTGCCGGAGGGCACCGCGTTCAAGACCCCGATCTTGGAGTTCAGCTACAAGAACGACGACCTGCACGACCCGTTCATCAACCACTACTACGCCCTGGCGCTCGACCTGGCCACCCAGGAGGAGATCGACACCATCACCAAGTACGCCTTTAAGGTCAACGAAGTGCTCAAGAAGATCCTGCTGGAGGCCAACATCCGCCTGATCGACTTCAAGCTGGAGTTCGGCCGCCTGGCCGACGGCACCATCATCCTGGCGGATGAGATCAGCCCCGACACCTGCCGCTTCTGGGACGCCACCACCGGTGCCCACCTGGACAAGGACCTGTTCCGCCGCGATATGGGCGGCGAGGCCGACGCGTACCAGGAAGTCATGAAGCGTCTGCTGGGCTAAGGCATAGAAAACGGAGCACAATGCGTAATGAGTGAATTTTCGCAATACGCCGACGCGCTGCACGAGGAATGCGGCGTTTTCGGCATCTATGACAAGACCGGCGCCACCGATATGGTCAGCGCCGTGTACAGCGCGCTGTACGCTTTGCAGCACCGCGGGCAGGAAAGCTGCGGCATCGCCCT
>CALWNS010000113.1 GCA_944382805.1 uncultured Gemmiger sp.
AAGATCACCATCGATTCCGCTACCCTGATGAACAAGGGCCTGGAACTGATCGAGGCGGTATGGCTGTTCGGCCTGCCGCCGGAAAAGATCCAGATCGTGGTCCAGCGCGAAAGCGTGATCCACTCGGCCGTACAGTTTGCCGACAATTCGGTCATTGCCCAGATGGGCGTGCCCGATATGCGCATCCCCATCCAGTATGCGCTGACCTGGCCGGACCGGCTGCCCTCCCCGGCACCGGAACTGGACTTCGCCGCGCTCAAACACCTGAGCTTTGACGTGGCGGACGAAGAGACTTTCCGCTGCCTGGCCGCCTGCAAAAAGGCCATTGCCAAGGGCGGCCTGGCCCCCTGCGCCGCCAACGGCGCCAACGAGGAAGCCGTGCGCCTGTTCCTGCAGGACAAGATCGGCTTTTTGGATATCGGCCGCCTGGTCGAGGGCGTGGTGGACAGCGAACCGTTCGGGGCCGAATACACGCTGCAGGACGTTTGGGACTGCGACGCGATGGCGCGCGCCTACGTCCGCGCGCATATATGACCGTTTCCATCTGCCGCGCCCGCTGCGGGGCGCGGCCTTCTCTGTGAGGTGACTATGATCCTGGGCCTGCTTACGGCGCTGGCGGCGATCTTTGTGTTCGGTGCCGTGGTGCTCATCCACGAACTGGGGCACTTTTTGGCGGCGCGCCGGTACGGCATTTTTGTACAGGAGTTTTCCATCGGCTTCGGCCCGGCGCTTTGGTCGCGGGTGCGGGGCGGCACGCGGTTCAGCGTCCGGCTGATCCCGCTGGGCGGGTATAACGCCATGCCGGGCGAAGAATCGGAGGCCGACCCGCCCGCCGGCAGCCGGGCGGCGCAGTCCACGGCGGTCAGCGGCCGCCTTTTCAGCGAAGCCGGCCCCTGGCAGCGGTTCTTTGTCATCCTGAGCGGCGCGGCCATGAATTTTGTGCTGGGGTACCTGGTGCTGGTCCTTCTGTTAAGCCTCCAGGGGCCGATCGCCAGCTGCGTGATCTATGGCTTTTTGGGGGAGGAACCCAGCAGCCAGGCCAGCGGCCTGCAGGCCGGGGACGAGATCCTGTCGGTGAACGGGCATATCTGCTTTGTGGCGGAGGACGTCATCTACGAATTGCAGCGCGCCGAAAACTATACCGCCCCCATGACGGTGCGCCGCGGCGGCGAGATCGTGCAGCTGCCGGCGGTGCGGTTTGCCGCTGCCACGGGGGAGGACGGGCAGCAGACGATGGTGCTGGACTTCCAGGTCTACGGCATCGCCCGCACGCCGCATTCGGTGGCGGGCTGGGCGGCGCGTTACTTTGCCTACTATGCGCGCGCCATCCTGCGCGGCTTTGCCGACCTGGCCTGCGGCCGGGCGGGCATCAACCAACTGTCCGGCCCGGTGGGGGTGGTCACCACCATCAGCCAGGCGGTGCAGTACGGCTGGCAGGACCTGCTCAGCCTGACGGCGCTGCTGAGCATCAACCTCGGCATCTTCAACCTGCTGCCCATTCCGGCGCTGGACGGCTGCAAACTGCTGTTCTATGCGTTCGAGGGCGTTACAAAGCGCGCCGTGCCGCTGCGCGTCCAGGCAGTGGTGAATGCGGCGGGGCTGGCGGCGCTGCTCATGCTGATGGTCGCCGTGACCTTCTCGGATATCACAAAATTGCTATAAGGAAGTGTTTTGTATGCAGCGTCAGTGCAAACGGACAGTCAAGATCGGCAATGTCACCATCGGCGGCAACGAACCGATCGCCGTACAGACCATGCTCAATGTTCCCATTCAGGACGTGGCCGGCAATGTGGAACAGGCCCGGCGCGTAGCCGCGGCCGGCTGCCAGATCGTGCGCGTCACGGTGCCCACGCCGGCGGACGCCCGCGTGGTGGCCGCCATCAAGGAGGCGGTGGATATCCCGGTCGTGGCCGATATCCATTTTGATTACAAAGCGGCCCTGGCTGCGCTGGACGCCGGCGCGGACAAGATCCGCATCAACCCCGGCAACATCGGCGCGGATGACCGCGTTAAGGCGGTGGCCGACGCCTGCAGCGCGCGGGGCGTGCCCATCCGCATCGGCGTGAACGGCGGCAGCCTGGAAAAGCATATCCTGGCGAAATACGGCGCCCCCGTGCCCGAGGCGATGGTGGAAAGCGCGTTGTACCATGTCCGCCTGCTGGAAAAACATGACTTTGACAACATTGTCATCTCGATCAAATCCTCCAATGTGCCGCGCATGATGGCCGCGTACCGGATGCTGAGCGCCCAGACCGATTACCCGCTGCACGTCGGCGTGACCGAGGCCGGCGGCAACCGCATGGGGCTGATCAAATCCGGCATGGGCATCGGCGGTCTGCTGCTGGAGGGCATTGGCGATACGCTGCGCGTCAGCCTGACCGACACCCCGGAAAACGAAGTCTACGCCGGCTACGATATCCTGCGCGCCGTGGGCTACGCAGTGGCGGGGCCGGAGATCATCAGCTGCCCGACCTGCGGGCGCACCCAGTACCCGATGATGGACATCGCCAAACAGGTCGAGGACCGCCTGCGGGCCGACGGCTTCAAAAAGCCGCTCAAGATCGCCATCATGGGCTGCATCGTCAACGGCCCGGGCGAGGCGAGCGACGCCGACATCGGCATCGCCGGCGGCAAGGACGAAGCGCTGCTGTTCATCCGCGGCCAGCGCGTGCGAATGCTGAAGGAAAACATCGTCGATCAGCTGATCGAGGAGATCTACAAGCTGTAACAGACAAAAAGGAGCTTCCTTGAAACCTCTTGTCACGCAAGTCTGGCCGCAGTTTACGGCCGATGCACAGTTCAACGCCGCGTTTGGCGGCGTGTTGGTCGAGCGGGTGGAGCTGCTGCGCACCTCCCGCCGGGTCGTTATCAGCCTGCGCAGCGCCGAGCCTTTGGACCCGGCGCTGTGCGGGCGCCTTTTGGCGTCTTTGCAGGCGGTGTTTGCCGGGTACGAATTGCAGCTCAAGACCTACTTCAACTACAGCGCCATCACGCCGGAGGCCGTCCGTCTGCTGATCGAGGAACTGAAAAACCAGGGGATGCCGGTCAACGGTTTTCTGGACAAAAGCGAGCCGGTCGTGTTCGAGCCGGACGGTATGACCGTGCGGGTCAATGCCGGGCGCGCCATCCTGGAAAGCGTCGAGTTCCCGCGCCGCCTGGCCGAGCTGATCCAGGAACGCACCGGGTCGCTGCCCATCGTGCGCATGAAGGACGTGGCGGCGCAGATGGACGCCGATGCGCTGGAACGCCGCGTGGCCGAAAAGACGCCGGCGGTACAGTTTAAGGCCAAGGAGGAGGTCGCGCCGTTTACCATCGACGGCCTGGCGCTGACCGAAAAGCCGCCCAAGCTGTTCCACGGCAAGCCGTTCAAACCGGCCGACCTGCGCCCGCTCAACGATCTGGGCGACGGCGGCAAGATCACGGTCTGGGGCGATGTGTTTGCCACCGAGATCAAGGGCAGCCGCCGCAAGATCTATTTTACCTCCATCACCGACTATAACGGCTCGATCAACCTGAAAGTCCTGGGCGACGAGAGCGAGGATATGTCCAAGTGGGAGGGGCTCAAGCCCGGCGCAACGCTGATCGTGCGCGGCAACTATACCTACGATAAGTACGAGCGCGACTATGTGCTGCTGCCCTACGATGTGCTGCAGGTCGAGCGCGCGCCCCGCCAGGACACCGCCCCCGAAGGGCAAAAGCGCGTAGAACTGCACCTGCACACCAAGTCCAGCTCGATGGACGGCTTTTGCGACCCCGGCAAGGTCGTGCGCCTGGCGCACCGCATGGGGCACCGGGCCATTGCCATCACCGACCACGGCGTCTGCCAGGGCTACCCGGAAGCCATGCTGGCCGCCGATGACATCCACAAAAAGGACCCGGGTTTCAAGCTGATCTATGGCTGCGAAGCCTATTTTGTGGACGACCTGGTCCCCACCGTGTACGGCAGGGCCTGCCAGCCGCTGACCGGCTCTTTTATCGTATTCGATACCGAGACCACCGGCCTGGACCCCAACAGCGACCGCCTGACCGAGATCGGCGCCGTTTTTGTGGAAAATGGCCGCATCAACGAAGAAAAGAAGTTCTCCACCTTTGTCAACCCCGGTATGCCCATCCCGGCCCGGGTGGTGGAGTTGACCGGCATCAACGACGGCATGGTGGCCAACGCCCCCACGCCGGAACAGGCCATCCGTCAGTTCAAGGAATTCTGCGGTGACCATGTGCTGGTGGCGCACAACGCTGCCGGCTTTGATATGCTGTTCCTGCGCCGGGCGGGCGAGCGCGCGGGCGTGGAGTTCGACAATACCTACATCGATTCGCTGCCCATGGCGCAGGCCCTGTTCCCGGGGCTGCACAACTATAAGCTGGACACCATCAACAAACACCTGGAGATCCCGCCCTTCAACCACCACCGCGCGGTCGACGATGCCATGGCGTTGGCCCGCATCTACGAAAAGATGCTGGAGGACCTGCGCGAAAAGGGGATCCACACGCTGGAGGAGATCAACACCGGCCTGGGCGGCAACAAAGAGGTGCTGAAAAAGAAGTACTACCACCTGATCATCCTGGTGCAGAACCAGACCGGGCTGAAAAACCTGTACCGTATCGTCAGTGAAGCGCACACCAAGTATTTCTTTAAGAAACCGCGCGTGCCGCGCAGCGTGCTGAACCAGTACCGCGAAGGGCTGCTGCTCTCTTCTGCCTGTGAAGCAGGGGAGCTTTACAGGGCAATCGCGGCCGGCCGGAGCCACGAAGAGCTGCTGCGCATCGCCGATTACTACGACTTCCTGGAGATCCAGCCCCTGGGCAACAACGAGTTTATGGTGCGCAACGGCCAGGTGGATTCCATCGAAGCGATCAAGAACTATAACCGCACCGTGGTAGCTCTGGGCGAAGAACTGCACAAGCCGGTCATCGCCACCGGGGACGTGCATTTCCAGGAGCCGGAGGACGCCGCCTACCGGGCCATCCTGCAGGCCGGCAACGGCTTTAAGGATGCCGATAACCAGGCGCCCCTGTACTACCGCACCACGCCCGACCTGCTGGAGGATTTCAGCTACCTGGGCAAAGAAAAGGCGTTCGAGGTGGTGGTGACCAACCCCAACAAAGTGGCTGCCACCATCGACGGCAACCTGCGCGCCATCCCCAAGGGGACCTACCCGCCCTCCATCCCCGGCGCCGAGGAGCAGCTGCGCAGCGGCACCTGGGAGCACGCGCGCAAGGGCTACGGCGACCCGCTGCCGGATGTGCTGCAAAAGCGGCTCAAAAAAGAGCTGGACTCCATCTGCGGCCACGGCTATGCCGTTTTGTATGTCATTGCGGTCAAGCTGGTGGCGTTTTCCAACGCCGGCGGCTACCAGGTGGGCAGCCGCGGTTCGGTCGGGTCTTCGGCCGTGGCGCACTTTGCCGGCATTTCCGAAGTAAACAGTATGCCGCCGCACTACCTGTGCCCCGAATGCCAGCACAGCGAATGGATCGACGACGGCGTGACGATGGACGGCTTTGACCTGCCCGACAAAAAATGCCCGGTCTGCGGCACGGCGATGGTCATGGACGGCCACGACATCCCGTTCGAGACCTTCCTTGGCTTTTATGGCGACAAGGAGCCGGATATCGACCTGAACTTCTCGGGTATGTACCAGTCCAACGTCCACCGCTATACCGAGGAATTGTTCGGCAAGGAAAACGTGTTCAAAGCGGGTACCGTCTCCGGCCTGCAGGACAAAACGGCGTTCGGCTATGTCAAAAAATACCTGGAGGAGCGCGGCCGCACCGTCAACCGTGCGGAGGAAAACCGCCTGTGCATTGGCTGCACCGGCGTCAAGCGCACGACCGGCCAGCACCCCGGCGGTATGGTCGTTGTGCCGGATACCTTCGATATTTACGATTTCTGCGCCATCCAGCACCCGGCCGACGACGTGAAGGGCGGCCTGCTGACCACCCATTTCGAATTCAAATACCTGCACGATACGCTGCTCAAGCTGGACGAGCTGGGCCACGATGTGCCTACCTTCTATAAATATTTCGAGGAGTATTCCGGCATCCCCATCGACTCGGTGCCCATGAACGACCCCAAGGTCTACAGCCTGCTGACCTCCACCGAGGCGCTGGGCGTCACGCCGGAGCAGATCGGCAGCCAGACCGGCACCTTCGGCATCCCGGAAATGGGCACGAACTTCGTGCGCCAGATGCTGCTGGACGCCCAGCCGAAAAACTTCTCCGAGCTGATCCAGATCTCCGGCCTTTCTCACGGAACCGACGTCTGGACCAACAACGCCGATGAACTGATCCGCTCCAAGACCTGCACCATTGCCGAGGTCATCGGCTGCCGCGACAGCATCATGCTCTACCTGCTGCGCAAGGGCCTGGAACCCAAGACGGCGTTTGACATCATGGAGGCCGTGCGCAAAGGCAAGGTGGCCAAGGGCGGCTTCCAGCCCGGCTGGGAGGAGACGATGCGCGAGC
>CALWNS010000114.1 GCA_944382805.1 uncultured Gemmiger sp.
CCGGTAAAGCCCAGGGCCTTGGCGCCCAGGTAGGTGATAAAGATGCCCAGCTGCGCCGCCGCGCCCAGCAGAAGGCTGGACGGCCGGGCGATGAGCGGCTCAAAGTCGGTCATGGTGCCGATGCCCAGGAAAATCAGCGGCGGGTAGATGCCCAGCTTGACGCCCAGGTACAGGTAGTCGGCCAGGCCGCCGGAACTGCCCAGCAGCTCCCAGTTGATGTGGCCGGTCTCGTTCAAAAAGATCTCCATGTGGATGATGTTGTCCAGCGGCAGGTTGGCCATCAGCATACCAAAGCCGATGGGCAAAAGCAGCAGCGGTTCGAACTGCCGCACAATGGCCAGGTACAGCAGCACGCAGGCGGCCACGATCATGACGGCGTATTTCCAGCCGCCGGCGGCGAAATCGCCCAGCACGGCCCAGCCGGAAGCGGCAAAAATGCCCTGGATGTTTTGCAGGATGCTCATGCGTTGCCCTCCTTATCAGTGGATGAACGGCGCGGTGCCGGCGGCTACGCCGGCCTGGCCCCAGGCCCCGCGGCGGGAAGCGGGCGCGGCGGCGCGGCGGATGCTGTGTACGCGCGCGCCTTCGCCCTCGGTGCAAACCACGGCGGCGGCGATGGCGGCCACCACCTGCGGCGGCACGCCCTGTGCGGCGGGCGCGGCGGGCGCGGGGGCGGCGGCACGGCCGGGCACGGCGCGGCCGGCGGCCTCCCGGGTGGCTTTGGCCACGCGCGGCTCGCCGTGGCGGGCCATCTGTTCGCCCTTGTCGAACAGTTTGCCCTCCAGCGTGATCAGCAGGCACAGCACCGCCAGCATGGCCATGACCAGCACCAGGCCGGTGATGACCACCGTGGCGTCGAACGGTTCCAGCGCCAACAATTGGATGCTAGACATACTCTCAACTCCTGTTTCCAAAAATTCTACAGCCGGCCCGCGGGCCGGAAAAAACCGAACACCCCTATTGTAGCACAGTTTTGCCCAAAAAGGAGCCGGGCAGGCAAAATTTTCTTTGCCGTGTCTTTGCCATATTTTTTGCCGGGGCGGTTTTTGCTGAAAATGACGGGATTTTCGCTTGTGGCGGCGGCCAAAATGGGATATAATCAAAACTGTCAACGACTTACCCTATTGGCAGGAGATGGAGCAAATGGATATCACGCTGAACGGGCTGACCAAACGGTTCCCTGCGCGCGGGCGCAAGGCCCAGGGCATGACGACCGCCGTGCGGGACCTGAGCTTTACCGTCCCGCACGGCAAGCTGGTGGGGCTGCTGGGGCCTTCCGGCTGCGGCAAATCGACCACGCTGAACATGATCTGCGGGCTGGAGGCCCCCACCGCCGGGCGCATTCTGTTCGGCGGGCAGGATGTGACCGACCTGCCGCCGGAGCTGCGCGGCGTGGGCATGGTGTTCCAGAACTACGCGCTGTACCCGCACCTGAGCGTTTTGCAGAACATCCTGTTCCCGCTGGAAAACCTGAAAGGCAAAGAGCGCCCCACCCGCGCCGCCATGCGCGAGCGCGCGCTGGAGGCCGCGCGCCTGGTCCAGATCGAAGAGCTGCTGGACCGCCGCCCGCGCGAACTTTCGGGCGGGCAGCAGCAGCGGGTGGCCATTGCCCGCGCGCTGGTCAAGACCCCGCGCGTGCTGCTGCTGGACGAGCCGCTCTCCAACCTGGACGCCCGCCTGCGCCTGCCACCGCGCGACGAGATCTGCAAGATCCAGCAAAAGACCGGCATCACCACCCTGTTCGTCACCCACGACCAGGAGGAGGCCATGAGCATCTCGGACCTGATCGTGGTGATGAAGGACGGCGTGCTGATGCAGCAGGGCCGCCCGCAGCAGGTGTACGACGACCCGGACAGCCTGTTTGTGGCCAAGTTTTTGGGCACGCCGCCCATCAACGTGTTCGCGGGCGAAGTAAAGGGCGGGCAGCTGTATCTGGACGGCGGCGGCGCCCGGCCGGTGCTGGCCGCGCCCGGCGCGCCGGACGGCCCCGTGTGGGCCGGCGTGCGGCCGGAGGGCTTTACCCCGGCGCCGGACGGCCCGCTGGCCTGCGCGGTGAGCCGCGTGGAGGTGCTGGGGCGCGATGTGAGCATCGTCTGCGCCCACCCGGCCTGCCAGGGCGGCACGCTGCGGGCCATCCTGCGCTCGGCCCGCCAGGCGGAGGCGGCGGCCGCGCAGGCCCGCTTTGCCCTTGTGCCGGAAAAGACCTGCCTGTTCGACCGCCGGACCGAGCGGCGCATCCGCACCGATGCGCCGCGGCCCTAGCGGGAAAGGGGGCGCGCCGATGGAACGCATGAGCAAAAAGGCGTGGCTGTACCTGCTGCCGGCGCTTTTGCTGCTGGCCGCGTTTTTGGTCTACCCGCTGATCGATGTGACCCTGTACTCGCTGGAGGAATGCTACAACTTTGCCTCCCAGACCTACCAGGGCGTGGGGCTTTACAACTATTCCTACGTCCTGCACGACCCGTACTTTTTGCAGGCGGTGGAAAACACCTTTGTGCTGGTGGTCATCACGGTGCCGCTTTCCACGCTGCTGGCGCTGCTGATCTCCACCGCGCTGGCCGCCGTGCCCAAATTGCAGCAGCTGTTCCAGACCGTCTACTTCCTGCCCTATGTCACCAACACGCTGGCCGTGGGGCTTGTGTTTATGGTGCTGTTCCAGCGCACCGAATATACGGACGGCCTGGTCAATTTGATGCTTTCGTGGTTCGGCGCGGGGCCGGTCGATTTTATCAACGGCCCGCACTGGGCCAAGATGTTCGTGCTCTGCTTTTACACCGTCTGGGTGGTGCTGCCGTTCAAGATCCTGGTATTGACCAGCGCGCTGGCATCGGTGGACCGCACGTACTACCGCGCCGCGCGGGTGGACGGCACCTCCCGCACGCGCATCTTTTTCCGCATCACGCTGCCCATGATCCGCCCCATGATCGTCTACCTGGTCATCACCGGCTTTATCGGCGCGTTCAAGGCTTACAGCGACGCGGTGGCCCTGTTCGGCACCGACCTGAACGCCGCGGGCATGAACACCATCGTGGGCTATGTGTACGATATGCTGTACGGCGACAGCGGCGGCTACCCGTCCTATGCTTCGGCGGCGGCCATCCTTCTGTTCGCCATCGTGCTGACCATCACCTGCATCAACCTGCTTGTCACCCGGCGTGACGAGCGCGCGTAAAGGGGGCCGCTTATGATGAAAGAGAACCGGGCGGCCCGCCTGCGCCGGCGGCAGAACCTGCGCACCGCGCTGCAATACCTGCTGCTCAGCTTTTGGGCGGTGGTGGTGCTGTTCCCGTTTTACTGGATGGTGCTCACCTCGCTGAAAAGCTACGGGGCCTATAACTCGGAGCACACGCCGGTATTTTTTACCCTGCACCCCACCCTGGAAAACTACCAAAACGCCTTTACCGCGGTGCCGCTGGGCGGCTACCTGCTCAACACGCTGATCTTTGCCGTGCTGACCACGGCGGCCATGGTCGTTACCACCACGCTGGCGGCCTACGCCTTTGCGCGGCTGCGGTTCCGCGGGCGCGATGTGGTGTTCGGGCTGTTTTTGTCCATGATGATGATCCCCACCGAGCTGGTGGTCATCACCAACTATGTGACGGTCACCAACCTGGGCCTGCGCAATACCTTTGCCGGGCTGGTGCTGCCCTCCATCACCTCGGTGTTCTACACCTACCTGCTCAAGGAAAACTTTGAGCAGGTGCCGGACGAATTGTACCGCGCGGCCAAGGTGGACGGCACCTCCGACTTTAAGTATCTGTGGAAGGTGATGCTGCCCATCTGCCGGCCCACGCTGGTGACCATCACCATC
>CALWNS010000115.1 GCA_944382805.1 uncultured Gemmiger sp.
GATATTCGTCCTCCTCACCGCGGTAGACGGTCAGGCGGATGTCGGCGGCGCTGTGGGCGGGGTACTGGCGGGCCGTGAACAGCAGCGTGCGGTACCCGGCGGCGGCGCTGTGGTCGAGCAGCACGCGCGCTTCGGTCGAAAGCTTGGAAAAGCCGAACAGGACCACCAGGTCCCCCGCCCCCACCCCGGCCAGGCCCTCCAGCAGCTCGCTGCCGCCGGCAGGCAGGCGTTCGACCTCGACGCCGATGCGCCGCAGACGGTAGGCCAGCAGCTCCACCAGCGCGCGGGAGGCGTTTTTGGCGTGCAGGTACACCCGCCGCGCCTCAACCACCGCCTGCACGGCGCGGTCAAACTCAGCCGTATCCAACAACTCCAGCGTCTTTTCCAGGCAGGCGCGCTGGCGCTCGACCCAGCTTGCCAGCAGCGAGTCCTCGCCCCCGGCCAGGGTGTTGGCCAGTTTGCGGGCCGCGCCGGGGCGCTGCGCCTGGCCCAGCACCACCTGCTTTAGGTGCTTGAAGTCCCGGCAGCCGACACGGCGGGCAAAGCGGGAAACGCTGGCCTCGGACACGCGCAGCGCCGCGGCCAGCTGGCCGATGGTCATGAACAGGAACTCGTCCCGGTGGGCGCTGATGTATTCGAGCACCGCGCTCTCGGTGGCGGTGAGGTTTTCGGGCATCCGGGGGAAGGTAAGGCACATGGCGAGGCCCTCTTTTCCTTGTTTTAGAACGGAGATATCACGAAAGAGGCGCAGGGCCGGCGGACGGACCTGCGTTCTTTCGTTGTTTATTGTAGCATACTCCTTGGGCGCCGGCAAGCCTTAGACAGCCGGGCGCCGCTTGGCGGCCAGAACGGCGGGCGACTCGCCGCCTTCGCGCAGCAGCACCTCGACATAATCGCCGCCCAGGGCATGGATCTCCTTGAGCGCGCGCTTGAGCAGCGCGGCGGCGCGCACCTTGGCCGTGGCGTCCGGGTGGATATCGATGCCGTAGCGGCCGGCCTGCATCTCGGCGTACAGTTCCCGGAAGGTGGAAACATTGCGCTCAAACCGTGTGCGGATGCAGCCGTACTGCACAGCCTGGTGGGTATCGCTGCCCCCCACGACCGGCTTTTGCAGCTGGTGGCCCAGGCCGTAGGTCAGACGCTCGGTGCGGGCGCGGTGTTCTGCGATATCCTTGCCGTTGAGGTCCAGGAAATCGAAGCGGGCCAGCTGTTCTTCCGGCAGATCCGGAATGTGGCCGCCCGCGCGGAACGGGTGGCCCGCGCCGACCAGCACCGGGTATTCGTCGAACAGGCGGGCCAGCTCCGCAAAGGGCAGGAAGCTGCCCCGGGCCTTGTGCGGCTCCAGGCGGCGGTTGAGTTCGCGGATAGCCTCCATGGGGCCGATGCAAAGCACATGGCCGCCCTCAGCGATATCGGTCTCCATACCGGGGAACACACGCAGGCGGCCAAAGGCAAAGGCATCCCCCACCGGGCAGCCGTGGCTGGCAATATAACCGTAGACCTCGTCAAACTGCTGGGTGTTGAAGTGCTCGGTCAGGCAGATGGCATCCAGCCCCGCGGCGTATGCTTCCGCCAGCAGCCACTGGGTGTATGGCACCGAGAAGGGCAGGTATTTGGCCAGCTTGCCGTGCGTGTGGAAATCAAGATACATCGTTTTTCCGCCTCCTTTACACAAGCGTGGCGATCAGGATGGCGACCGCCACCCACAAAAACGAAACGGCGGCAAACAGCAGATCGTCGTTGGTCAGGCGCAAAGCGGACAGCTTGATCTTTTTGACTTCCTTGTTGACAGCCGCATAGCGGTAGCCCTTGATCTCCAAAACTTCCACCGTG
This sequence comes from uncultured Gemmiger sp., assembly GCA_944382805.1. Taxonomy (GTDB): domain Bacteria; phylum Bacillota; class Clostridia; order Oscillospirales; family Ruminococcaceae; genus Gemmiger. Next base: position 1,834 of record CALWNS010000115.1, read on the forward strand.
GTGCGCGAGCGCTTGGCGGTGTTGAGCATAAGCGGGTAAAACGCGTGCATGACGATCTGCACCTGGTAGACGAGATACCTGATCTTGCCGCCAAAGGTATCGTGCGCCGGCGGGTTGCCGCGCAAGCGGTAGGAGAGCAGCACATTCTGGAACTCCTCCATCAGCAGCGGAAGCATACGGTAGGCGTAAGAAATGGAGAAAGAGAGCCGTTCCGGGCAGCCGTACCACATCAGACCGTTGGCCAGCTTATCCGGGTCAAGGCCGGAGAAGATGGTGACGGAGGCCAGCGAGACGGTCGCCACCTTGAGCGTCAAGGTAAGCAGCGGCACAACGGCCGAAGCATCGCCGCCGAACAGAAGCGTGACCAAAAACAGATACCCGGTCTGGGAAAAAACGCCGACGGCAAACAGGAACAGCACCAGCCCGGCCACGCGGGCCATCCAGGTGGTCACAGCCACCAGCAGAAAGCAGCCGATCAAAAACGGCACGCTGTGAACGAACCACGGCACCAGGCCGAAGAAAAGATACCAGACAAGCAGCATACGCGGATCCATGGCGGCGATGCGTGTGTCGTTGTTGCCGTAAGCGTTTTTCAGCACCTGGCTGCGCAGGAAATCGATCGAGAGCTTGTCTAAGATGTTTTCGGAAAGTTTTTCTATCGTTTTCATACCGCTGCCTCCTGAACCCCCGCGCCCGGCGCACGGCCGGTAAACCGCCGCACAAAATCATCGATGGTGTAACAGGCCGCGCCGGGCTCCAGCGCGCGGCCCATGGCAAAGATCTCCGGCGGGCGGATGCCGACCGTCTCCAGCAGCCGGCGGTCACGGAAGATCGCGTCCCGCGGGCCGTCAGCGACCACATGGCCGCCGCACAGCACGATGATGCGCTCGGCCCATTCGCAGACGAGCTGCATATCGTGGGTAGCGATCATCACCGTCTCGGTCACCTGCTTCATATCCTCGAGCGTGTGCATGATCTCTTTGCGGGTGGCGATGTCGAGATTGGCTGTGGGTTCATCCAAAAGCAGGATGCCCGGGTCAAGCGCGATGCCGATGGCCAGGCTGGCCCGGCGCATCTGCCCGCCCGAAAGCAGCCGCCCGTCCCGGCTGCGCAGCCCCGCCAACCGAAAGCGCTCGAGCAGGGCCTGCGTGCGGGCATCGGCATCGGGCAGGCCGCGCACCTTCATGGCGTAGGCGATATCCGCCTCGATGGAATCCCGGATGAACATATCCTCCGGGTTCTGGTAGACCATCGAGACCTCGCGGGAAAGCCCCTCCGGCCTGGCGCCGCGCAGGCTGCGCCCGTTCAAATATATTTCGCCTTGCGAAGGCTTGAGCAGGCAGACCATCAATTTCATCAGCGTCGATTTGCCCGCGCCGTTCGACCCGATGAGCGCGACTTTATCGCCCTTATGGATCGAGAGGTCCAGGTTTTGGAACACGCGGTGCGGTTCCCCTTTGACGCTGCGGTAAGAGACCGAAACATCCCGGAAGCGCAGCACCTCCGCGCCCCGGGGCGCCGGCTGCGCCTGCGCATCCGGCGCGACCCGGGCGCGCGGTGCAAAGACGGCGCAGCCCTCTTCCACGGTGGCCGGCAGACGGTCCGCATGGTATTCCCCCGCTTTGCGCAGCCGGTCGGCAGCGATCGTGACCTGCGGGGGGAAAATGTTGCAGCTTTGCAGCTCGTCCACCCGCTGTAAAGCGTCCCCGGCGGGCAGCTTCCACTGCACCCGGCCGTCCTTGAGAAGCAGCACGTGTTTGCAGAAGTCGGCAATATACTCGGTATGATGCTCGATGACGATGATCGTCTTGCCGTATTCCTCGTTCAGGCGCCGCAGCACCGCGTAGATGCGGTCGGCGTGCTGCGGGTCCAGCTGGGCGATGGGTTCGTCCAGGATGATCACCTCCGGCTGCAGGCTGAGCACGCCGGCCAGCGCCAGCAGGTGGGTCTGCCCGCCCGAAAGCTGCCAGATAAAGTCGTCTTCCCGCCCCTGCAGGCCGCATTGGGCCAAAGCCTGCCTCCCGCGTTCAAGGTAGTCCGGCTGCGCGTAATTCAAACAGGCGTAGCTCGCATCATCAAGCACGGTAGGGCGGACGATCTGATTTTCAAAATCCTGGTATACGTACCCGACTTTTTGCGCCAACGCGCCCACGTCGGCCGCGGCGGCGTCCAGCCCGCAGACGCTCACGCGGCCCCGGTAGTCGCCGGTAATAAACTGCGGGATCAGGCCGTTGAGGGTCTTGCACAGGGTGGATTTTCCACAGCCGTTGTTGCCCACAACGGCCAGGAAGTCGCCCTGTTCAATGGTGAGCGATACGTCCCGGAGCGTTGGGCTGTCTGCGCCGGGGTAGGCGTAGGTCAGGTGTTCGATCTCTACCACATTCATGCGGCGTTACACACCTTTCCGGGTGTTCTGTTCGCCCTTTTTGCGGATGGCCAGCACCGCGACGACCGACAGCGCGGCGGCAACCACAATGCCAACGGCGATGGAAGTGCCGCTGCCGGCCCAGTCAGCCTCCCAGTCGATGACGGAGAAGCCGCTGGTAGCAAGCAGTTCAGCCGCCATGGCCGCTGCAAAGGCGATAAGAGAACCAACGATCACCTTGGCGCCGATGGGCTCCATGGCCGTAGCCTCGGTACGGGGCTGCATCCCCAGCAGAGGCTCGATCTTGCCGTAGAGTTTGGGCACCAGGTACAGGGTGGGCAGCAGGCAGAACAGAATGCCGGAGAACAGCACATCGTTCAGAAAAGCGAAACCCTCGGTGGCAAAAACGCTCTCGGGCAGACCGGCGACCGCCTCGAAATCCTCCACGCCGAACTGTACCTTGGCGATGTCCACGATACAGCCCAGCAGCTGTTGAATGAACACGCCGCCGAAGGCCGCAATGCCGACCATTGCACGGTTGCGGGGGTCACGCACCAGACGGCCGGCGATGTAAACGCCGATGGTAACGGTGATGAACTTTTCCAGCTCGCCCAAGCCGCCGAACTGGCCCAGCATGATCTCGCTGAACACCAGCTCGCCGGTAGCCGCGCCCAACGCCGCCGACATGGGGTCGAACAGCATGGCGAGGCTAAGGGGGATAAACAGGAAATACTCGACCGAGAACTCAACGATGCCCACCTGGAACGAGGGGATCAGCTCGGTAAACAGGGTGGCCAGGCCGTACAGGGCCATGGTGAGGACAAAGACCATCAGTTTCTGCGACGAATTCGCCGCCTGCTTCTGCGTTGCCATACAAGATTCCTCCTGAAATATAGGGTTGGGTCTTCCCGAATGTTCCCGCGCAGGCTCCCCCGCGCTAGTTTTATTCTAGCAGGCCAATGTAAAAGGCTCTACCGTGCAACTGTAAAATGCTTGTAATATTTTCACATCTAGCTTTTATGAAATTAAATTTTCATGCACTTTCTTCCCGCCTCTCCGGCAAAGAAAAACTTGCAATCGGTGGGGGAAAGAAGTACAATAAAAAAGACGTTTTCCCTGTTATACGGCCGCTTGCGCGGCGGGCGCTTTGCCCTTTAAGATTCGGAGGTTTTTTATGTCTGTGCCATCCATCAACACCCTTTGCGTGCAGGCCGGCTACAAGCCGGGCAACGGCGAGCCGCGCCAGATCCCCATCATCCAGAGCACCACGTTCAAGTACGATACCGCCGCCGGCATGGGCGCGCTGTTTGACCTGGAGGCCGAGGGCTACTTTTATTCCCGCCTGCAGAACCCGACCTGCGACCATGTGGCCGCCAAGATCGCCGCGCTGGAGGGCGGCACGGCGGGGATGCTGACCTCCTCCGGCCAGGCGGCGAACTTTTTTGCGCTGTTCAACATCTGCAACGCCGGCGACCACATCGTGTCCTCCAGCTCGATCTACGGCGGCACGTTCAACCTGATCTCGGTCACGATGGCCAAGATGGGCATTACCGCCACCTTTGTGGACCCCGATTGCAGCGACGAGGAGCTGGACGCCGCGTTCCGGCCCAACACCAGGGCCGTGTTCGGCGAGACCATCGCCAACCCGGCGCTGACCGTTTTGGACATCGAGCGCTTTGCCGCCGCGGCCCACCGCCACGGCGTGCCGCTGATCGTGGACAACACCTTCCCCACCCCGGTGGGCTGCCGGCCCATCGAGTGGGGCGCGGATATCGTAACGCATTCCACCACCAAGTACATGGACGGCCACGGCGACTGCGTGGGCGGCGCCATTGTGGACGGCGGCCATTTTGACTGGATGGCCCACGCCGACAAATTCCCCGGCCTGACCACGCCGGACGAAAGCTACCACGGCATCACCTACGCCGAGCGGTTCGGCATGGGCGGGGCGTTCATCACCAAGGCCACCGCCCAGCTGATGCGCGACTTTGGCTGCGTGCAAAGCCCCATCAACGCCTATATGCTCAACCTGGGGCTGGAAAGCCTGCACGTGCGCATGGCCCGCCACTGTGAAAACGGCCAGGCCGTGGCCGAGTTCCTGGCGCAGCACCCGAAGGTAGCGTATGTCGATTACTGCGGCCTGCCGGGCGACAAATACCACGAGCGCGCCCAAAAGTACCTGCCCAACGGTTCCTGCGGCGTGGTGAGCTTTGGCGTAAAGGGCGGGCGCGAGGCAGCCGCCGCCTTTATGGAGCACCTGCGCCTGGCGGCCATCGAGACCCACGTGGCCGACGCCCGCACCTGCTGCCTGCACCCCGCCAGCACCACCCACCGCCAGATGAACGACGCGCAGCTGGCCGCCGCCGGCGTGCGCCCCGACCTGGTGCGCATGAGCTGCGGGCTGGAGGACAAAGCCGACCTGATCGCTGACATTGCCCAGGCGCTGGACAAGATCTGACCACGCAAGGAGGACCCCATGCCGCTGATCATCCCGCGGGAGCTGCCCGCCTACCGGGCGCTTTCGGAGGAAAACGTGTTTGTGATGCACCGCGAACGCGCGCACAGCCAGGACATCCGCCCGCTGCGCATTTTGATCCTGAACCTGATGCCGACCAAGATCGTGACCGAGACCCAGCTGGCCCGCCTGCTGGCCAACAGCCCGCTGCAGGTGCAGCTGACCTTTTTGCAGACGGCCACCCACAGCACCACCCATACCCCGCCCGAGCACATGAAGGCGTTTTACAAGACCTTTGACGAGGTGAAGCACCAGCGCTTTGACGGGCTGATCATCACCGGCGCGCCGGTGGAGGATATGGACTACGAGCAGGTGGATTACTGGGACGAACTGTGCGCCATTATGGCGTACAGCAAGGAGAACGTGTTCTCCACCATCCACCTGTGCTGGGGCGCGCTGGCCGGGCTGTACTACCACTACGGCGTGCGCAAGGTGCATTTGGAGCAAAAGATGTTCGGCGTGTTCGAACACCGGCTGACCCGCCCCTCCAACCCGCTGGTGCGCGGCTTTGACGAGGTGTTCTACGCCCCGCACAGCCGTTGGGCCGGGCTGGACCGGGCGGACATAGACGCCTGCAGTGCTCTGCGCATCCTGGCCGAAAGCGATGTGGCCGGGCCGATGCTGCTTTCGACCGAATCGGGGCGGCAGATCTTTGTGATCGGCCACCCGGAATACGATAAATACACCCTGGACGCCGAGTACAAGCGCGACGTAGCCGCCGGGCGGGATATCCGCGTGCCGGTGAACTATTACCCGGGCGACGACCCCAGCCGCGAACCGCTGTTCCGCTGGCGCGCGCACGGGTACCTGCTGTACACCAATTGGCTGAACTACTACGTCTACCAGAACACGCCCTACGACCTGGACCGGCTGGAGGCGCTGGGGAAATGAGGAAAAGACCATGAACACACCGCGGATCAGCGCCTGTATCGTGGCGTATTGCGATCACGAGGAAGTATGCGCCGCGGTGCGCAGCGTGCTGGCGCACACGCCGGCGGCGGATTTCCGCCTGTATGTGCTGGACAACGCCAGCCCGGACGGCTGCGGCGAAGCCCTGCTGGCCGAGGATTTTGCCGACGCGCGGGTGACGGTGCGCCGGCTGCCGGAAAACATCGGCTTTGGCAAAGCGCACAACAGCGTTTTGCCGGAGCTGACCAGCGACGTGCATTTTATTTTGACCCCGGATATCCTGCTGGAGCAGGACACGCTCACCGGCATGGCCGCCTCGCTGATGGACCACCCCGCCGCGGTGATGGCCACGCCGCAGCTGCGCTACCCCGACGGGCGGCGGCAGGACCTGCCCCGCCGCAAGCCCACCCCCTGGCTGCTTTTGGCCCGCCAGCTGGCCGAGCGGTTCCCGCAGGGCGTTTTTGCCAAAGCGAACGACCATTACCTGATGCGGGACTAGGACCTGGGCGCGCCGCGGCGCATCGAGTTCTGCACCGGCAGCTTTGCCGCCGTGCGCACGGCGGCGTTTTGCGCGGCAGGCGGGTTCGACCCCGGCTACTTTATGTATGTGGAGGACGCCGACCTGACCCAGAAAATGCTGCAAAAGGGCGAAGTGTGGCTGCTGCCGCAGTTTACGGCCGTCCACGCCTGGCACCGCGCGCCGATGCGCGACGCCGGCCGCTTTAAGATGCAGCTGGTCAGCATGGGGCGGTATTTCCGCCGCTGGGGCCTGGGCAA